>NZ_MJWZ01000019.1:0-89969 GCF_001762535.1 Campylobacter sp. BCW_6889
ACTCTCCTACTTGTTAAAAATTTCATCCTGATAATTTTAAAATTATTAGGATGGATGTTTTTAAGGTTGTTAAACTCTTTTTAGATTGCAATCATTCTTTTAAAGTATTTTAAAAACTCAGCTAAGATTAACAATAAATCATTTTAAATTATTTTAATACGATTAAAAAGAAGTGAAGAGGATTGAAGATTAAAAATTAACTTTTTAAAATCCTTGCAAGTTTAAGCAAATTCGAAATCAAAAATTCTTTTTTTACGAGTTTAGGATTGGTTTTAAGTTCGTATTCGCTTTTAAGTAAAAGAGTGAAAATTTCTTTATATTGTTCGATTTTTAAACTAAAGGCTTGAGAGCTTAAATTTTGTCCCACTTGAGGGGGTGGAGTGTAGCCTAAAAGCTCTTTAAAATCAATTTTGCCATTGACTTTAACATAAAGTGCGATTTTAAATAAACGATAAAAAGAATTATATAAAGAGTTGATTAAAGCAATTTCATTAAAATTATCTAAAATTTTTTCAAGTTCGCTTTTAAAGTCTTGTTTTTTTAAAATTTTATCAAAAAAGCTTTCAAAACTTCCTGTATTTAAACTATAGCAGTATTGTTCTATGGTTTTTTCATCTACTCTTAAACCGCTAAATTTATTAAGTTCGCTTGCAGCAAGATACAAGTTTTCATCAAAACTTGTAAAAAGAGTAAATAAAGCATTTTGAGTGATTTCAACCCTTAGTTGTTTTGCTTTTATGCTTAAAAGCTCCACGCCTTCTTTAGCTCCGTTAGCTTTAAAAAATCTTACAAAATGAGGAGAGAAAATTTTTTCTATGTCACTTTGCTTTGAACTTTCATCATAAAATTCTAAAAGAAAGAAATTGTCCGCATTGTTTTTGCAAAGTTCGACTAAAATTTTAAGATCTTTTATTGGAATTTTTTTAGAAGTTTTGATTTCTAGTAATTTTTTTTCGCTAAAAAGCGATCCTGCGCTTAAAAAATCACTCGCACGAGTGAAGTTGTATTCTTCAAAAAAAAGCTTTAGAGTTTCATCGGGTTTATATTTTTCTTTTATAAATTCAGCATAAAGTTCGCTTTGAAAATTATCTGCTCCATAAAGAAAGAAAAAATTAGGTATTGAATCTTTAGAAAGCAGGGTTTGAAGCTCTTTTCTATACATTTTCTTCCTTTATAAGTCTTTGGGTGATTTTAGCATAAATTTTTGCCATAACTATATCCGCTTCCATGATTTGCACTTCAACACTTTCTAGTAAATTTACACGCGTATCATAAAGGATTATATCCGCTCCTTTGATTTCATCATCTAGTTTAGCTATGCAAACTCCATCATTTTGCACAACCAAAGCTTTAAATTTTTTGCCTATATTTTTAGCTGCCCATCTAGCAAATTTTCTATCCATAAAATTAAAAGCAACCTTATCCGCCTCTCTTTCAAGTGTACTAAGACTCTCGCAAGTGCTTTCTATGTTTAAAAGCAGATAATTAAAAAGTTTTTCATCGTTTTTTTGTTTGGCTTTTAAAAGTCTGTGTAAAATAAGATCAGAATACCTTCTTATAGGGCTTGTAAAATGTGAGTATTTATCAAAACCTAAGCCAAAATGTCCCGCATTTACGCTAGAGTATTCCGCTTTTTTTTGTGCTTTGATGATGAGTTTATCTACTTCTGCTCTTAAATTTAATTCATCAGCTAAAGCTTGTATGTCGCGTATGAGTTCAGGAAGATTGGATTTAAAATTTACATCGATTCCGAGTTCGCGTAATTCATTTAAAAGTTTATCGATTTTTCTTGCATCAGCACTTAAGTGATTTCTAAAAATACCTATATCTATGAGTTTTGCTGCGGCTTTATTGGCTAAAAGCATACAATCTTCGATCAAATTATGCGAAGGCGTGTCTTTTTCAAAAACTGTGCTTTTTAGACTTAAGTTTTCATCTAAATTCATTCTTAATTCTTCGGTGCGAAATTCAAAGGCATTTTTAAGACGCATTTTGCGTAAATTTTTTGTGATTTCAAAAAGCTCATAAAGCCATGAAAGTTCTTTTAAATCAGGTTTTTGTACCAAAATTTCATCAACTTCATCGTAATTAAAACGGCGTTTTGAGTTGATAATACCTTCAAAAAGTTCTTCTTTGATGACTTTATTTTCATGATCGAGCGTGATTTTAAAACAATACGCTAAGCGATCTAAATGAGGTTTTAAAGAACAGATATTTTCACTTAAAGGACGAGGTAACATAGGTATAGCAATATGTGGAAAATAAATAGAAAACCCACGATTTCTTGCTTCTTTATCTATAGCACTATAAGCATAAACATATTCGCTAACATCAGCAATAGCTACATAAATTTCTCGTTTTTGAGTGTCAAAATAAATCGCATCATCAAAATCTTTTGCATGTATAGGATCTATGGTGCAAAAAGGCAAGGCTCTTAAATCCATGCGATTTTCATACATACTCGCATCAACACTATCGCCGTTTGCTAGGGCTTCTTTGATACAAGCGTCGCTAAATTCGTTATTTTTATTAAAAAGAGCTAAGGAGATTTTTTCATCTACGCTTTCATCATCAATATGTCCTAAAACTTCTATGATATTGTTATTTTCATTTTCTATTTTTAAAATTGTCCCTAAAGGTAGTGCTTTTAAGGATTTTTGAGAAGCTTTTAAGGCAGTGCTTAATCCTGTTTTGATATTCATTCCAAGTACGGCTTGGCCATACCTTTTGGTGATCACTAAAGAGGTTTCATTGGCTCTTTTTAGAACTAAAATCACCTTTGCACTGGGGCGTTTTTTCTTTAAAGGTAGAAGTTTTACTGCAACTATATCTTTATAGTTTGCACCTTTTAGGTTTTTGTTTTCTATCAAAAGATCTTTTTTGAAACTTTCATCAAAGCATTGTAAAAAACCTGTGCCTTTGCTTGAAATATCAAGTACTCCAAAGGTAAAACCATTGTTAAGATAGTATTTGTTTTTGTGTTCTTTGATGATGTGATTGGCTAAAAGCTCTCTTAAAATTTGTTTAAATTCATTGCTTGCTTCGTGAGAGCTAATACCATAACTAAGACTGTTTAAAAATTCTTTCACTTTTGATACTTTATGATTTTTTGTAAAATTCTTACATAAAGTTTATAAAAAAAATATGAAATTTATACTTTAATTGCTATAATAATACCTTTAATTTTTGAATTTTTAAGGAGTGAATATGGCTATTACAGTATATTATGATAAAGATTGTGATTTAAATTTAATCAAATCAAAAAAAGTAGCAATTATAGGCTTTGGCTCTCAAGGACACGCTCATGCGATGAATTTAAGAGATAATGGCGTAAATGTAATTATCGGACTTCGTGAAGGTAGTGCAAGTGCTGTTAAAGCAAAAAATGCTGGTTTTGAAGTAATGAGTGTAAGTGAAGCTTCTAAGGCAGCAGATGTGGTTATGATTTTAGCTCCTGATGAAATTCAAGCAGATATTTTTAATGTCGAAATAAAACCAAATTTAAGTGAAGGCAAGGCTATAGCTTTTGCGCACGGTTTTAATATCCACTATGGTCAAATTGTTGCTCCAAAAGGTATAGATGTTATCATGATAGCACCTAAAGCACCAGGACATACAGTAAGAAATGAATTTACTTTAGGAGGTGGAACTCCTTGCTTGATAGCCATCCATCAAGATGAAAGTAAAAATGCTAAAAATTTAGCCTTAAGTTATGCAAGTGCGATTGGGGGCGGACGCACAGGTATTATAGAAACAACCTTTAAAGCTGAAACAGAAACAGATCTTTTTGGTGAACAAGCCGTGCTTTGTGGTGGGCTTAGTGCTTTGATTCAAGCAGGTTTTGAGACTTTAGTTGAAGCAGGTTATGAACCTGAAATGGCTTATTTTGAGTGTTTGCATGAAATGAAACTCATTGTGGATTTGATTTATCAAGGTGGTATTGCAGATATGCGTTATTCTATCTCAAATACTGCAGAATACGGCGATTACATCACAGGGCCAAAGATTATCACTGAAGAGACTAAAAAAGCAATGAAAGGTGTTTTAAAAGATATACAAAATGGTGTTTTTGCAAAAGATTTTATCTTAGAACGCCGTGCAGGTTTTGCTAGAATGCATGCAGAACGCAAAAATATGAATGATTCTTTGATAGAAAAAACAGGGCGTAATTTGCGCGCTATGATGCCTTGGATCAGTGCTAAAAAATTAGTAGATAAAGATAAGAACTAAACATTGTCAAAGAAAAAATTAGTTCAAATTCAGCGTTATTTAATCATAGCTATACTTTTTTTACTTTGTATAGCTTTAGCTTTGGGAATTTTAGTAAAATATCAAAATTCCCAAGATGTTTCTTCTGCTAAGCCGGATTATTTTGTTGATAAACAAGAAGATTTAATTTCATCAAACAAAGATCATTACGAAATTGGTATTTTTCAAGAGAGTGAGTTTGATAATAATAAATCTGTAAGTATTTTAGAGCAAAAAATTCAAGAAATTGATGATTTAAATACAAGTTTAAATGAGCAAAATTTAAGCAGTGTGGAGCAGAATTTAAGTTTAGAACAAAATCAGAGTTTAGAGCAAAATTTTATTCCAAAAGATATAAATTTAACCCAAGATCAAAATTTAACTTTTGATGAAGATATTCATTTAAATAAAATTTCTAAAAAACCAAAACTTGCTATTATTATCGATGATATGGCAAATGCAAGTCAGGTTAGAGGTTTAAAAGCTTTAAATTTAAAGTTAAATCCTTCTTTTTTTCCGCCAGATAAAAACCATAGCGAAACGCCAAAACTTGCTTTAAAATTTGATTTTTATATGGTGCATTTACCTTTAGCAGCGATTAATTACAATAAACCCGAGCTTGATACTTTAAATCCAAATGATAGCAAAGAAAGAATTTTTAAAAAAATCAAGCAAATTAAAAAAGATTTTAAGGATTTAAGATATATCAATAATCACACAGGAAGTTTATTTACAAGCAATGAAGAAGCTATGAGAAAGCTTTACGAGGCTTTAAAAAATCAAAATATATTTTTTGTAGATTCTAAAACTATAGGAAATTCTAAGGCAAATAAAATCGCTAAAGAACTCAGTATGCCTTATATACAAAGAGATGTGTTTTTGGATAATGAAGATGATGTTAATTATGTTAAAAAACAACTTCAAAGCGCAGTAAAACTTGCACAAAAAAAAGGTTTTGTTATAGCCATAGGACATCCTAGGAAAAATACTTTTAAAGCCTTAGAGCAAAGTAAGGATTTGTTAAAAGGCGTTGATCTTGTGTATTTGAGTGAAATTTATGGCAAGTGAAATTTTGCCTGATGAATTTTTAGAACTTTTTAAGGATTTAAAAAAGCCTCCTAAAAAATTACACTACAAAGGAAATTTATCTTTATTAAAACAAGACAAAATCGCTATTATAGGTTCAAGGCGTATGAGTGTTTATACGAAAAATTGTGTTTTTTCTTTAGCGAGTATGCTTAAAAATGCTCATCTTTGTGTGGTAAGTGGCGGTGCTTTGGGTGTGGATATCACCGCAAGTGTGGCGGCTATGCCAAATACTATAGGTATTTTTGCTAATGGTTTAGATCAAATTTATCCAAGAACTAATGAAAAAATCATTAAACAAATTTATGAAAACGCTTTAGCTTTAAGCGAATACGAAAATGATTATTTGCCAAAAAATTATGACTTTTTACTAAGAAACCGTTTGGTTATTGCTTTAAGTAAAGCTGTTGTGGTTGCACAAGCAGATATAAAAAGTGGTTCTATGCAAAGTGCAAGGCTTGCTTTAGAGCTTAATAAACCTTTATATGTTTTACCGCAAAGACTAGGAGAAAGCACAGGGACTAATTTGCTTTTAAAGGAAAATAAAGCAAAGTTAATCTGTGATTTTAAAGAATTTGTAAGTGAGTTTGCAAGTATAGATACAAATCAAGATGAGTTTTTAGAGTTTTGTAAAAAAGGTGTGAGTGTTGATGAGGCTTTAAAAATTTATGGACAAAAAGTTTATGAATACGAACTTGAGGGAAAAATTTCCATAGAAGGGCTTTTTATAAGGGTTTTAGTATGAGAGCTTTGGCTTTAGATGTAGGTTTAAAACGCATAGGTGTAGCACTTTGCGTAGATAAAAAGATCGCTTTGCCTTTAGACGCAGTTTTAAGAAAAAATCGCAATCAAGCCGCTAATGAAATCAAAAATTTACTTAAAATACATGAAATTTCTTTACTCATTGTAGGTATTCCTAAGGGTGGGTCAAGTGAAGAAGAAATGACAAGACGCATTAAGCATTTTGTTTCTTTGCTTGAATTTGATAAAGAAATTTGCTTTGTAGATGAAAGTGGAACAAGTAAAGAAGCTTTAGGATACGGTGTAGCCAATACACGCAAAAAAGATGGTAAATTAGACTCTTTATCTGCTTTTATCATGATAAAGGATTATTTTGCTCTCTAGAATAGAAAAACTTTATACCAAAGATGAAATGCAAAATATTTTATCTTCTTTTACTCAAGAAAAAAATGTTTGTGTATTTGCAAATACTTTAAAAATTAGCATTGAAGAATTAGAAAAAGAATTTTTAAAACAAAATTTAAAATTTAAAAAGATTAATGCTTATTGTTATTTGTTTGACGCTAAAGATAAAGCCATCTTAAGTTCTATGAAAGTTTTTAATGAGGGGTACTTTTATATACAAAATTATTCTTCTTATTTGTGTGCTTTAAATTTAGAGGTCAAAGCAGGGCAAAGTGTTCTTGATATGTGTGCAGCTCCGGGTGGCAAAAGTATCAATCTTGCAAATTTTATGCAAAATACAGGTTATTTAGCTTGCAATGAGATGAGTAGGGATAGATTTTTTATTTTGCAAAAAAATCTTAAAAATTACGGCGTGATTGCTAAAGTTTTTATGAAAGATGGTAAAAATATAGGCAATTTATGTCCTTTAAAATTTGATAAAATTTTACTTGATGCACCTTGTTCAACTTTTGCTAAAATAGGTTTTGATTTGGAAAAAAGTTATAAAGAAATCAAAAATATTGCAAAAACTCAAAAAAAACTTCTACATTCTGCTTTAAAGGCATTAAAAATAGGCGGAGAGCTTGTATATAGTACTTGCACCTTTACCAAAGAAGAAAATGAAGAAGTGATAGAGAATGCTTTAAAAAGCGAGTTTAAATTAGAGCTTTTAGATATTGATTTGGAAAATGTTGAGGCTAAAGCAGGGCAAAGTGAAGAATTTGCTGAAATTTCAAAATGCAGACGGATTTTACCAAGCTTAGACTATGATGGATTTTTTATAGCTAAGCTTAGGAAATTATGTTAATTGATAAAATTATTCACATTTAAATACAAATTCATAAAAAAACTTAAAAAACAATAAATAATTTTTTCTTTATTTTAAAGCTTAAAGTTCTATTTTTAAGTACTTTGAAAAGAAAATCACAGCGTGAAAAGGCTGTGAATAAAGTTGAAATTTTTTTAACCTTAAAAAGATGAAATTAGTCTGATTGTATTTTTTGCAGTTTTGGAACTATTACAGCTTGACAATATCCTTGATTGGGATTATTTATAAAATAATGTTGATGATAGTTTTCAGCTTTGTAGTAAGTTTGCAATCTTGAAATTTTAGTAACTATTTTTTTGCTAAATATTTTTTGCTGTTCTTCGATGAAATTTTGAGCTAAAATTTTATCTTCTTCATTTTCGTAAAAGATTATTGAGCGATATTGTATACCAATATCTCCACCTTGTTTATCTATACTTGTTGGATCATGAATTTTAAAAAAGAGTGTTAAGATTTCAAGAAGAGAGATTTGTTTTTCATCGTAATTTATTTTGACAACTTCTATGTTACCATCACCATTACACACGCTTTCATAGCTAGGATTTGGATTTCCTCCGCTATATCCAACTTCAGTATCGATTACACCTTTTAGGCGTTCAAATACGGCTTCAACACACCAAAAACAACCACCACCTAAAACGATATTTTTCATTGCGAGTTTTCCTTGAGTTTAGCCCTTTGAAGGGCTAGGATTATTTGTAGTTTTTGATTGCTTTTTCTAAAATTTCAATTGCAGCTTTTTCATCTTTAAAATCTTGTACTTTAACCCATTTGTTTGGCTCTAAAATTTTATAAGTTTCAAAGAAATTTTTGATTTTATTTAAAGTTGCTTGTGGTAAATCTGTGTAAGTTTTTATATTGTCATATCTTGCATCTATTTTTGAATTTGGAACTGCAAGAAGTTTTTCATCCATTCCGCTTTCATCTTCCATGATTAAAACACCAATTAAGCGGCAAGGAATCACGGCTCCAGCTTGGATAGGATATTCATTAAGCACTAAAATATCCACAGGATCACCATCATCAGCCAAAGTATTGGCAATAAAACCATAGTTTGCTGGGTAAAACATCGCACTAGCCATAACGCGATCTACCATGATAGCACCACTATCTTTATCGATTTCGTATTTGATGCTTGAGCCGTATGGAATTTCGATTACGGCATTGATTTTATTTGGAATATCTCCGATTTTGATTTTGCTTAAATCCATTTTTTCTCCTTATATACTTTGAATTTTTTTAATCAGTTCTTTCATGTCTGCAACGATAGGTTCGATAGTGCGTTCCCCATCGATAATAAAATGAAGTTTTTTCTTTTGATAAAAATCTAAAATTTCATTTAAAGGTTCTGTATAAACTTTCATTCTATTATAAAACACTTCTTCATTGTCATCTGCACCACGATTTCTGCCTAAAACTCTTTCTTTGGCAACTTCTTCGCTTACTCTTACTTCTATAACACCTTTAAGACAAATTTCATTTTGCTCACTTAAAACCTTGTCAAATTCCATCATTTGTTCTACGCTTCTTGGATAGCCATCGATGATAATAGTTTTAGTTGGAGCAGCTTTTAGTGCGCAAACTATAGTATTTACAACAACATCTAAAGGAACAAGATTGCCTTTGGATATAAAACTATCTATAGTTTTTCCAAGCTCACTCCCACTTGCTACTTCAGCTCTTAAAAGATCTCCTGTTGAATAGTGTGTGATATTTGTCGCATCTGCTTGTGCGATTAAACTAGCATCGGTAGTTTTTCCACTACCCGGTGCACCTATGATTAAAAACAATTCTTTCATTTTATATTCTCCCTTAATTTGATTCCCAATTCTCTCATTGCTTCATTGCTAGCAGGCGATGGTGCATCTGTCATTAAGCATTGCGCTCTTTGGGTTTTTGGAAAGGCTATAACCTCTCTTATACTGTTTGCTCCTGTAACTAGCATGATGAGTCTATCAAGTCCTATAGCGATACCTCCATGTGGTGGAGCACCAAAACTTAAAGCATCAAGCAAGAAACCAAATTTTTCTTTTTGTTGTTCTTCATCGATATTTAAAAGTTTAAATACTTTTTGTTGAATATCGTTTTTATGGATTCTTATACTACCTCCACCTAGCTCAACGCCATTTAACACTACATCATAAGCAATAGATGAAATTTCTTCTAAATCAGTCTCATCGATATTTTTTGGCATGGTAAAAGGATGGTGCATCGCAGAATAACTTCCATCATCATTTTGCTCAAACATAGGAAAATCAACAACCCATAAGAATTCTAAGGCATTTGGATCTATAAGATTTAACTCGTTGGCTAAGAAAATTCTAAATCTTCCCATATAATCAAGCACTGTTTTTTTAGCTCCTGCACCGAAAAATACCACATCTCCTACTTCAAGTTCACAGCGTTTGCTTAGCTCATTTAAATCTTCTTCGCTAAAGAATTTACAAAGTGGACCTTTAAGCCCATCTTCTTTAACTTGTATAAAAGCTAAGCCTTGAGCACCAAATTTACGCACAAATTCTTCAAATCTTTGCATTTGTCTTTTTGAAAAAATAGTATCGCCTTTTGGAACGCGTATGGCTTTGATGCGATTTTTCTTTGTATCTTTGGCAATATTTGCAAAAATTTCATTATTTGACTTAGCAAAAATATCAATCACATCAATAAATTTAAGATCAAATCTTAAATCTGGCTTATCAGAGCCATAATTTTCCATAGCGTCTTTGTATTGCATTTGTCTAAAAGGGGTTTGAATTTCTTTGCCGCAAGCTTTGAAAATATCTTTTAAAAAAGTTTCAGCTACATTGATTACATCTTTTTGTTCGCAAAAACTCATTTCAACATCAATTTGTGTGAATTCAGGTTGGCGATCAGCTCTTAAATCTTCATCTCTAAAACATTTTGCGATTTGAAAATAACGATCAAAACCGCTACACATTAAAAGTTGTTTGAAAAGCTGAGGGCTTTGTGGAAGAGCATAAAATTCACCCTGATGCACACGAGAAGGCACGAGATAATCTCTTGCACCTTCGGGAGTAGCTTTGGTAAGAATAGGGGTTTCAACTTCTAAAAATCCCATATTTGCCAAAGAATTTCTAGCTGCTATACAAGCTTTAGAACGCAAGGCAAAATTTTCATAAAGTTTAGGATTTCTTAAATCTAAAAAGCGATATTTTAAGCGTAATTCTTCATTTACACTTTCATCAGCGATAGCAAAAGGAGGTACGGCACTTTCATTTTCTATGGTAAGTTTAGAAACAACTACTTCGATTTCTCCTGTTTTTAATTTAGGATTTACAAGTCCTTCGCCACGCGGACGAATAGCACCTTCTGCAATAAGTACAAATTCATTTCTTGCATTGGAAGCGATTTCATGAGCTTCTTTGCTATCATTTGGATCGCAAACAAGTTGGATAATACCACTTCTATCTCTTAAATCTATAAAAATAACTCCACCATGATCGCGGTAGCTATTTACCCAACCGCAAAGTTTAACGCTTTGACCAACATGGGAAATTCCCAAGTCTGTATTATAATGACTTCGCAAATTTATTCCTTGAAAAAGATTTTTTAAGATAATGAGCAAAATTATAGTATTTTTATTCTTTTGCTTTGCTAAGATTTGATATAATTTTTTATGCAAAATAAAATAGATCATAAAAATATTAAAACAATCGGACTTGTTACACGACCCAATGTGAGTTTAGATAAGGAAATTTTAAAACTTCAATCGATTTTATCTATATATAAAGTTGAGCTTGTATTGTTTAAAGAAAGTTCTGAAATTTTAGATTTGCCAAAGTATGGATTGGATGATTTGTTTAAAATATCTGATTTTGTTATTTCTTTAGGTGGAGATGGAACTTTGATTTCTTTATGTCGTAAAGCTTGTGAATATGATAAAGCAGTTTTAGGAATTCATGCTGGACATTTAGGTTTTTTAACAGATTTTAAAGTTGATGAAGCTGAAAATTTTTTTCAAGCTTTTTTTCAAGGAGAATTTAGAATAGAAAAGCCTTATTTGTTAAGTGTTTTTTTAGAAGATAAGCAAGGAAAAATTTTAGAAAAATTAGCTTTTAACGATGTGGTCATCAGTAAAAACAATCAAGCTTCTATGGCTCATATAGAAGTTTTTAGAAAAGAAAAGAAATTTAATGAATATTTTGGAGATGGGCTTATTGTTGCAACTCCTGCGGGTTCAACAGCTTATAATTTAAGTGCAAATGGGCCCATAGTTTATACTTTAGCTCAAGCTTTTATCTTAACTCCTGTTTGTTCTCATTCTTTAACACAACGCCCTATTGTTTTGCCAAAAGGTTTTGAAATAGAGATTATGGCAAAGGATTGCATACTTTGTATTGATGGGCAAGAAAATTATAAAATGAATGATTTTAAAAGTATAAAAGTGGGTTTAAGTGATAAAAATGTGGCTTTAATTCACCCAAAAAATAGGGATTATTTTCAAATTTTAAAAGAAAAATTACACTGGGGAAATTGATGATAAATAGAATTTTTATGAAAGAAAATCTTGGTTTTAAAAAGGCTGAGCTTGAAATTTCTAAAGGGCTTACCGTTTTTACAGGCCTAAGTGGAGCTGGAAAATCAGTTTTGTTTAAAGGAATTTTATCCGCATTTTCTTTGAGTGAAAGTGAGGCTAAAATTGTCGAAATAGAACTAGATGATAAGTTAGATTTAGAAAGTTTTGGCATAGAAAGCGAAGAGGAGAATGTTTTTAAGCTTTTAAAAGAAAAAAACACAAAATATTTTATTAACAATCAAAGCATAGCGAAAAAAAGTTTGCAAAATTTAAGTAAAACTTTTATTAAGTATTTAAGCGCAAAGGAAAATAACGAATTTGGAAATGAAAAATTTTTAAATCTCTTAGATGCCTTAGAAATGCAAGAAAATACAAATTTTATTTCCTTTTTAGAAGATTTTAAAAAAGATTTTAATGCTTATAGTCAAATTTCTAATGAGCTTAATGCAATTTTAGAAGAAGAAAAAAAAGTAGAAGAATTAAAAGAATTAGCTAGAGTGCAAATTGAAAAAATTTCAAGCATTAATCCTAAAATAGGTGAGTATGAAGAGCTTTTAATACTTAAAAAAAAGCTTTCTAAAAAAGATAAATTAGAAGAAGCTTGGAGTAAGGCAGAGCGTATTTTTGAGCTTGAAAAAGTTGTTATTGAAGCTTTAAATTTAAGCGAAGTTGATGCAAGTTTTTTTAGTGAATGTTTAAATGAATTACGCGTGATTTGTGAAAATCAAAAAATGGAAGATTTGGATTTTGATGTGGAGACGCTTTTAGATCGCATTGAAAATTTATCCTATCTCATCAAGCGTTATGAAAGCATAGAAAATGCTTTAGAAGTTTTAAAGCAAAAGAAACATGAACTAGAACATTATGAAAATTTAAGTTTTGAAAAAAAAGAACTTGAAAAAAAATTTCAAGAATTAAAACAAAAATTAGAAGAAAAAGCACAAATTTTAACTCAAACAAGAAAGAAAAACCTTAAAAAATTAGAAAAATGTTTAAATAATTATCTTAAAGATCTTTATATGAAAGACGCAAGTTTGACACTTAAAGAAAATGAAAAAATTTCAATTTTAGGCAAAGATGAGATGATGCTAGATATTAATTTAGCTCATTTAAAAAATTTAAGTTCGGGTGAATTAAATCGCTTAAGACTTGCTTTTATAGCCACAGAATGTAAAATTTTAAATGCAGGCAAAGGGATATTATTTTTAGATGAAATCGATGCAAATTTAAGCGGAAAAGAGGCTATGAGTATAGCCAAGGTTTTAGAGGAGCTTTCTAAGTTTTATCAAATTTTTGCTATTTCTCATTTGCCTCAACTTTCCTCTAAGGCGCATAATCATTTTTTAGTTGAAAAAAATGGCGAAGAAAGCAAGGTAAAAAAGCTTGATCAAGAAGAAAGAATTAAAGAGCTTGCTAGGATGGTAAGTGGAGAGCTTGTTAGTGATGAAGCAATCGAATTTGCTAAGACCTTGTTTAAGGATTAAGCGGATTTTTTATTTTACTATGTTAGAATATATAACTATAAAATTTCCTTTCTTTGAAACAAATATATTAAAAATTTTAGATATAAAGGTATTTTACACACTATGAATAAGAAAATTTTAATTATTGATGACAATAAAATGCTCGGCAAACTTTTAGCTAAAAAAATTCAAATGACTTTAGATTATGAGGTAGATATTGCTTTTGGTTTTGCTGAAGCTAAGGAGTTAATGAACAATAATTATTTTTTAGCTTTTGTGGATTTATGTTTACCGGATGCCCCAAATGGTGAAGTTGTGGATTATGTTATAGAAAAGAAAATTCCTGCTATTGTTCTTACGGCTAGTGGTGATAAGGCTACTAAAGAAAAATTTATGGATAAAGATATATTAGATTATATTTTTAAAGAAAGTGAAACTTGCGTTGATGAGATTATTAGTTCTATTATAAAACTTAATCAATATGCAAAAACTAAAGTGATTTTAGCTATGAGTAAGCTACCTGAACGTAATGAAATTAAAAAAATACTTACTCAAAGACAATTTAATGTTTTAGCTGCAGCTCATGGTGAAGAAGCAATGAGTTATTTAAATGATAATAATGATGTTAAGCTTATTATAGCAGATGTCAATATGCCAGTAATTAGTGGTTTTGAGCTTTTAACTCAAGTAAGAGAGCGTTTTAGTGATGATGAATTAGGTGTGATTCTTTTGGGGGATTATAATGATTCATTTGAAGCGAATTCTTTTAAAAATGGAGTTAATGAGTATTTGCTCAAGCCTTTAAGCAAAGAAAGCTTTAATTGCCGCTTAGATCGTTGTTTATCTTATATGGATGATAAAAAATTTTTAAGCACTTATAATGTTTTAGATCCTGTATCTGGGGTTAAAAATTATAATGCTTTAATCGATGGAATAGATGATTATTTTAATGAAATAGCAACAAAAGACGAGGAATTTGCTTTTGCTTTCTTAGATATAGATAATCTTCAAATGATTAACGATGAATACGGTCGTGAAGTTGGTGATGAAGTAATTAAAATCTGCGCCAATGAAATAGTTAATGAAACTAAAGGAAGAGATCTTGTAGGTAGATATAGTGCAGAAAAAATTTGTATTTTACTTAAAAATATATCCCAAGAAAGAGCGATTAAAATCTTTTCTCGTATACGAGTAAATATAAAAAAGGCCGGTGTTTTAGTTAATTTAGATGAAGTCTTTTTTACAGCTTCTATAGGCGTGGTTTTTGGAAAAAGTGGAGATAAGATTGATTCTTTGGTTGATAAAGCAAGTAAAATATTGTCTCAAGCAAAAGATAATGGCAAGGATAGAGTTGAAGTATGTTCTTAAATCTTGATTTTCAAGATGGTTTAAGGATTGTTGATACGCATTGCCATCTAGACAGTGAAGCATTTAAAGATGATTTAGATGAAACTTTAAATCGTGCTTTTAAAAATGGTATAGAGAAAATCATCATACCTGGTGCTGATATAAAAGACTTGCCTTATGCAGCTACAATTGCTCATAAATATAAAAATATTTTTTTTGCAGCAGGGGTGCATCCTTATGAAATTGATAATTATGATGAGAAAATTTTAAGGCAGTATTTATGCGATGAAAAGTGTGTAGCTGTAGGTGAATGTGGGCTTGATTATTTTCGTTTTAAAAGTGATCTTGCTGAAGAAATTCAAAAAGAAAAAGAAAATCAAAAAAAGATTTTTATCGCACAGCTCGAACTTGCTATTGAATTTAAAAAACCTGTTATCATCCATTCAAGAGAAGCAAATCATGATACTTATGAGATTTTACATGGGTATTCTAAGGATCTTGTAGGAGGAGTTTTACACTGCTTTAATGCAAGCGAACATTTGCTAACTCTTTTTGAAGAGGGATTTTATTTTGGTATTGGAGGAGTTTTAACTTTTAAAAATGCTAAGAAATTAGTTGAAATTTTACCTAAAATTCCAAAAGATAGACTACTACTTGAAACTGATGCTCCATATCTTACTCCAGAGCCTTATCGCGGTAAAAGAAATGAACCTTTGTTAACTCAATTTGTAGCAAACAAAATGTGTGAAGTATTGAAATTATCAAGAAAAGAGCTTTTAGAAATTTGTTTTAATAATTCTGAAAAATTATTTTTTAAAGGTTATTAATGAAAAAAATTTTATTGTGTTTTTTAATATGTTTTAATTTTCTTTTTGCACAAATTAATACTCCTGAATTTTACGAAAGACAAATGAATGTTTTAAGAAATTTGGATATTAACCCAAGTTTTATCAGTGATTTGATTTTTGTGCAAACTCAACAAGATATAAAATCAAAACATGCTCAAACTTTAATAGATAGTATGCAGAATTTTTCAAAAGTTACTCCTATGATAAGAAAAATTTTAGCCCAGCAGGAAGTTCCTGATGAGATTTTGTATCTAGCTATGGTTGAATCAGGCTTGAAAACTCATAGTGTTTCTAATGCCAAGGCTGTAGGGGTTTGGCAATTTATGCAACCAACAGCTAGAAATTTGGGTTTAAGAATCGATGCTTATGTTGATGAAAGGCGTGATCCGGTCAAGTCAACTTATGCCGCTACAAATTATTTAAAAGAGTTAAAAGAAGAATTTGGTAAATGGTATTTAGCGCTTTTAGCTTATAATTGTGGAAATGGTAAACTAAGACAAGCTATCAAGCAAGCAGGAAGTGATGATTTAAGTGTTTTATTGAACCCTGATAAGAAATATCTTTCTTTAGAAACCAGAAATTTTATAAGAAAGATTTTAACGCTTGCTTTTTTAGCCAATGATAGGGATTTTTTACTAGATAAGGATGCGTCTTTAATGAATTATGCTTTAAGCAACGAATTTGCAAAAGTTGATGTGCCTTCTTCTGCATCTTTAAAAGAAATAGCTAAGAATTTAAATATGGATCTTGCAACTTTTAAGAAATATAATCCACAATTTAAACATAATTTTACGCCTCCTGGTAAAGGGTATTATATGTATATACCACTTAATAAAGTAGCATTTTTTGATAAAAATTTTAAAGCAGAAAAACTTGCGAAGGTTGATACAACTATACCTATGACAAGAACTTATATTGTTAAGTCTGGTGACTCTTTATATAAAATAGCAAAAAATTATAATATAAGTGTTGATGAAATTCGAGAATTCAATAAAATAGCAAAAAATCATCTTAGCATTAATCAAAAATTAATTATACCAATCAAGGAGAATAAAAATGCAAATAAAAACAATTACACTAAAGTTGTCAGCCGTTAGTCTGGGGGCTTTATTTTTTAGTGGTTGTTTAGGCACTAGCTTTTTTTCTAGCTTGGATAATGCTCAAGTGTATTATCCTTCAAATGATTTTAAAAGCAGTCCTAGTTCTTCAGGGACTAAAGGAACGATGAAGCCTTATACTATCAACGGTAAAACTTATTATCCTACTGTTGTAGCAGTAGGCGAAACTGCTGATGGTATTGCGAGTTGGTATGGGCCAGGCTTTCACGGCAAGAAAACCTCTAATGGTGAAATCTATAATCAAAATGCTTTAACCGCGGCTCATAAAACTTTACCTATGAATACTATCTTAAAAGTAACTAATCTAAATAACAATCGTCAAGTTACCGTTCGTGTAAATGATAGAGGTCCTTTTGTGAATAATCGTATTATAGATTTATCAAAAGGAGCTGCTAGCCAAATTGATATGATTGCTTCAGGAACAGCTCCAGTAAGGCTTGAGGTTATAGGATTTGGATCAAGTAATTCGGGTAATAATATTGTACATTCTAATGTAAACTATGGAAATAGTGGAGAGATTGCAAATAATGGACAAATTTATGAAGGTGGAAATTTCATGGTTCAAATTGGAGCCTTTAAAAACCCAGCTGGAGCACAAACGATAGCAGCAAGATATAAAACTTATAGAACTTATAGCTCTACTATACGCACAAGCTCAGTGGATGGATTAAATCGCGTTTTCTTAACAGGCTTTAGAAGTGAAGATGAAGCAAGGGATTTTGCTGCAAGTGGTGCATTTGCAGGTGCATTTGTTGTAAGAGAGTAGAAATTATGACAGAATTGATTTTTTTGGATGTAGATGGCTGTTTAACTGATGGAAAAATTATTTATACTTCTAATGGAGAATTTATTAAAGAATTTGATGTAAAAGATGGAGCGGCTATCGAGGCTTGGCTAAAGCTTGGTAAAAAAATTGCTATTATTACAGGTAGAAATTGTCCTTGTGTTGAAAAAAGAGCTAAAGATTTAAAAATAGAAATTTTATATCAAGGCATCAAGGATAAGTTAGCTTGTGCAAAAGAAATTTTACAAAAACTTAATTTAGATTTTTCTCAGTGTGCGGCTATTGGGGATTATTTTAATGATAAGGCTTTGCTTGAAAGTGTAGGACTTAGTTTTAAGCCAAAAGATGGTCATAAAGATTTAAATGTAGATATAGTGCTTAGCAAAAAAGGTGGCAAGGCTGCTGTAGCACAGATGATAGAAATTTTAGTAGAAAAAAATCATCTAGAAGAAGAATGGAATAAGCTTTGGCTATAAAAATTTTTGGAATCTTAATTGCTCTTTTTACAATTACTTTTACAATTTTAAGTTTGCAAGATCCGTATTCTTTAAATTTGCAAACTAATGCTTTAAATTTTAAAAATATTGAGGCTAAAAATTTGAAAGCTTATGAGAGTAATACTAGTACAATTAAGGCATATTATAAGGCAAATTCTTGGGTGAGATATGCAGATAGAGATGAATTTAATGATTTTATTACTTTAAATTTAGATTTTAATCTTAGTGCGAATCGTTTAGAGTTTTTCAATAAAGATATGAGCAAGGTTTTGTTTGAAGGAAATGTCACTTATATAGGTGCTAATAATGTCAAAATTATTTCTCAAGAGGTAGAATACCAAACTAAGGATAAAATTTTACACACAAATACTAATTTTAAAGCTCTAATTAATGGAAGTATTATTAATGGAAATGCTTTAAACTATGATATAAAAAACAAAATTTTAAATATCCAAGGAGTAAATGCGTGGTTGCAAGACAAATAATTTTATTGTTAGCTTGTGTAAGTGTAACTTGGGCAACTCAAATTGAAGTAAAAGCTTTAAATTTTTACTCAGATGAAAATAAGGGTGAAAGTATTCTTAGTGGAAATGTAGAAGTAATTAGGGGTGATGATATTTTAAATTCTGAAAAATTGATTATTTATACGGATAAAAATCGCAAACCTATTCGTTATGAAGCAATGCAAAATGCTAGGTTTAAGATTGTTTTAAAGGGTAAAACTTATAAAGGTAGTGGAGATAAATTTATTTATAATGTTATTAAAGATACTTACGAGATTAATGGTCATGCTTATATAAATGAGCTTGGAAGTAATCAAAAACTTTTTGGTGATAAAATAATAGTCGATAGAAAAGCTAATATTTATCGAGTGGAGAGTAAGGATCAAAAACCTGCTCGTTTTGTGTTTGATCTTAAAGACAAATGATAATTAGTGCTAAATTTATCACTTCTTTAGTAAAATTTGATGAGAAATTGAGCTCAAATTTTAGTGAAGTAGCATTTTTGGGGCGTTCCAATGTCGGAAAAAGTTCTTTAATCAATTCTTTGTGTAAACAAAAAAATTTAGCCAAAAGTTCGGCAACTCCTGGAAAAACTCAGCTTATAAATTTTTTCGAAGTAACTTGCAAAAGAAATGAAGAAAAATTTAATATCAATTTTATCGATTTGCCAGGGTTTGGTTATGCAAAGGTTTCTAAAAATTTAAAAGCAATATGGAATCAAAACTTAGATGAATTTTTAAAATTAAGAACCTCGATAAAGTTATTTATACATTTAATCGACTCAAGACATACTCATTTAGAGATCGATGCAAATTTAAACGACTATTTGAAAAGATTTTTACGACCTGATCAAAAAATTTTAAAAGTTTTTACCAAATGCGATAAATTAAATCAAAGTGAAAAAGCTAAGTTAAAAAATGAATTTAAAGACTCTATTTTAGTTTCAAATTTGAATAAATTTGGTCTTGATTCTTTAGAAGATATTATCATCAATCAAACTTTAGGTCTTGATAAATGAGAAGAAATTTAAGTGCTTATAAAGCAAATTTTAATGGAGCTTATGTCCTTTTAGGATTTTTTTTTCTAATCTATCAGATTCTTGGTTCGACTTTTGTATATACTCCGTTACTTTATGGGATTTTTTTCTGTTATATGTTTTGCTTACTAGAAGAGAGAGAAAGAACTTTTTTAAAGCTTGATTTTAGATGGTATTTTTCTTTATTTTTTTTATTTTTTACTGATATAACTTATAATTTTTTTATTTTTTCATCTTGGTTGGCATTTTTTATTTTTTATTATCTTTGTGCAGATTGGATTAAGACAAATTTAAAAATTGGTAAATTTATCCCTGTTGTTTTTGTGCTTTGTGCTTACGCCATTATTTTGTTTTTGGATGTGATATTGTCTTATATTGGAGATGAAAAAATTAAAATTTTAGGATGGGCGTATATTGTTTCAGTTTTTATAGAATGTTGCTTAGCTTATGTGTTTTTTAAAGGTAAAATTTAAATGAGAATGCGTTTAGTTGTTGGATTTATACTATTGTTTTTTATATTTTTATTAAGTCGTGTGTATTATTTGAGTATAAAATCAAATGTATATTATGAAGAGCTTGCTAAACAAAATGCCATAAAAACTGAATTTTTACCACCCGTTAGGGGTCAAATTACAGATAGAAATGGAACTTTATTAGCTATTAATGATTTGGGTTTTAGTATCTCTATTAAACCTTATTTAAGTATTAAAAAGTCAAATAAGGGAATTTTAGATAAAGAATTATCTGAACTTACAAATTTATTTCCCGATTTAAATGCTAGTAAATTAGCAGAAATTTATAAGAGAAATGATTCTTACTATAATCAAGATTTTATTAAAGTTGTAGATTTTATACCCTACGATGAGATTATTCCGCATTATTCAGAGTTAAATCTTAATAAAACAATAAAAATAGATCCTGTTGTAAAAAGAAAATATCCTTTTGGAAAATTGGCTTCGCATATTATTGGGTATGTAGGTAAGGCAAATTTGCAAGATGTTCAAGAAAATGAAATAGCAAAACTTTCTAACTATACGGGAAAAAGCGGTATAGAACGCTATTATAATGATATTTTACAAGGAGAAAAAGGAACCAGGGTTTATAAGGTTAATGCCTTAAATCAAGAAGTAGAACAGCTTTCTTACACTCCTGCTAAGTCTAATGATATAGAACTTACGATAGATATAGAGCTTCAGTCTTATTTAACTTCATTGTTTGAAGGGAATGCTGGAGCTGCTATAATTATGAATGTAAATGATGGATCTATTTTGGCTGCAGGGAGTTTCCCTGAATATGATCTTAATCCTTTTGTAACAGGGATTTCTTTTAAGGATTGGGATGAGCTTTCAAATAGTCTTGATCATCCTTTTACAAATAAACTTATAAATGGATATTATCCTCCAGGCTCTGTTGTAAAAATGGGAGTAGGGCTTTCTTTTTTAAATTCTAAAAATATTAGCCCGTCGACTCAATATGTTTGCAATGGAAGCATTGAGCTTGGAGGCAGGTTTTTTAGATGTTGGAATCGATCAGGCCATGGACCTGTGGATTTAAAACATGCGATAAAATATAGTTGTGATGTTTATTTTTATAATGGCAGTTTGCAAGTTGGAATCGATCAAATAAGTGAAACTTTATCTCGCATTGGCTTTGGAGCGAAAACAGGGGTAGATTTACCTAGTGAATTTTTAGGAACTTTACCAAGTAAAGAATGGAAGATGCAAAGATATAGACAATCTTGGTTTCAAGGTGATACTTTAAATACAGCTATAGGTCAAGGTAGTTTTCTTGCAACACCTATGCAAATTGCTAGATATACAGCTCAAATCGCAAAAGGTGGAGAGGTTATACCTCATTTTTTAAAAAGCATAGAAAATAATAATACAACTATAGAAAATCAAATGGATGAAAATAAAAAAGAAATTTTTACTTTATTTGAAAAGAGTCAATTACCTTATATAAGAGATGCAATGTATGCTGTTGCCAATGAGCAAGGAGGAACCTCTTATCGTTATTTGCATAATCTTGATGTGAAAGTTGCAGCAAAAACAGGAACTGCTCAGGTTGTGGGATTTTCACAGACAGATAAAAATAGGGTTGATGAAAAACAATTTGAGTATTATACTAGATCTCATGCGTGGCTTACTTCTTATGCTCCTTATTCTAAGCCAAAATATGTAGTTACCGTTCTTTTGGAGCATGGTGGGAGAAATATTACTTCAGGGGCAACTGTAGCTAAAATTTATCAAAAAATGATTGAACTTGGATATTTTAAATAATTTCTAGTTGTAAATTAAGTTTTTCAAAAAAAACTTTTTTAGCAATTGGTTTAAAAACCTTGTATTAAACAAATTATAAGTTTAATACAAGGAAAATTTATCTATATTAACAAAAGTATCTTAAAAGATGGCTTTTGTTCTTTTTTCAAGCCAAACTAGAGCTTTTGGATAATCACCTAGCTTAGGAGAAAGTTTTTCAAATACTTCTTTGTGATAATCGTTTAACCATTTTTTTTCTTTTTCATCTAACATTTTTGTATCAATACAAGATATTTCAAAAGGACAAAGAGTAACAGGTTTAAAGTATAAAAACTCTCCAAAATCTTTATTTTTAGGATTTTCTACTTTGGTATGAATAACTAAATTTTCAAGTCTTATACCCCATTTACCTACTTTATAAATACCTGGTTCTATGGAGGTTAGCATACCTTCTTTGGCTTTTGTTTTTTCAAGTACAGGGGATAGATAAGATAAAACTTGTGGACCTTCATGGACATTTAAAAAATATCCCACGCCATGTCCTGTGCCGTGTATATAGTCAATTTGTTCTTTCCATAAAGGTACGCGTGTGATTGCATCAAGTAAGGGCATAGCTATATCTTTTGGAAAAATTGCACTAGAAATGGCAATATGTGCTTTTAAAACCAAGGTATAGTCATGAATTTGTTCTGCATTAGCCTTTCCTATTGGTACAACGCGTGTAATATCTGTTGTACCGTTTTTATATTGTCCACCAGAATCAATAAGTAAAAGCCCATCTTTTTTAAGATAAGCAAAACTCTCTTTTGTGGCTTTATAATGTGGATATGCTGCGTTTTCGTTAAAGCCTGCTATAGTGGCAAAACTATCACTTATGTAGTACTTGCTTTGTGCTCTAAATTCGCTTGCTTTAGCATCTATGTCCAATTCGCTTATTAATTCTTTATTTTCTATCGCTTCTTCAAGCCAGGCAAAAAATTTACATAAAGCCACTCCATCTTCTATCATAGCATCTTGTATATGCGCTATTTCTTTTGTATTTTTAGCTGCTTTTAAGTGAGTGCTTGGATTAATTTCTTGAATGATTTTTACGCTTTTATCTAAAGAATTTATGAGTAAAGCGGTCATTTTTGAAGGTTCAATAAGCAAATTTGTATTTGTAAGTTTTTCAAGCTCCATGATGATTTCATCATAATTTTTAAGCCAAAACCCATCTAAATTTAATTTTTTTTTAAGTTCTGAATTTACTTTTTTCTGATCAACAAAAAGCAAAGCTTTGTCTTCCAAGATTAGCAAATGACTTAAAAATACAGGATTATAATTTACATCATTCCCTCTTAAATTTGTAAGCCAAGCTATATCATCAAGGCTGGAGATTAAATGAGAAGTAGCATTTAAATTTTTCATTTTTTGACGCACTAATGCTAATTTTTCTTTTCTTGAGTAAGAGCAGTATTCTAGTTCGTGTTCATAAATTTTTTCTTGTGGTAAAGTGGGACGATCTTTCCAAAGTGGACTTATTAAATCTATATGTTTTAAATTTGCCTTGCAATTAATCTTTAAATCTTTTTGCAAAGATAAAGGTAAAAGTGCAAAATCGATGCCTAAAATTTGATCTTCGCTTAAATTTTTTTCCAACCATTTGGTAAAAGTATTTTTAGCATCTTGCTTTTGTAAAAGTATGCCACTACCTTCTAATTCCTTTTGTGCTTGAAGCCAATATCTTCCATCTACCCACAAAAAGCCCTCTTCTTGTGTGATAAGAACTGTTCCAACAGAACCCTTAAAGCCACTGATAAAGATTCTGTTTTTGTAATATTCTGGTAAATATTCGCTCAAATGCGGATCTGCGCTTAAGATGAGATAGGCGTCAATATTATTTTCTTTCATTAATCTTCTAAGTTCTAATACTCTTTGTTTGTAAATACTCATATTTTCTCCTTAATATTAATTTTTTAGTATTTTATTGATAGGTTTTTTGAGTATAAGTAAAATTATAACAGCACCAAGTAATATCCACATACATTGGTAAAATAAATTTGGCAAATAAGCTATATTTTCTTTACTTGCTTTACCACCTATGAATCCAGCTAAAGCATTGCCTAATGCACTTGCTACAAACCAAAGTCCCATGACTTGAGATTTAATTAAATTAGGTGCAATTTTTGTCATTATAGAAAGTCCCACAGGAGAAAGGCAAAGCTCTCCTAAAACCATAAGCAAAAAGCTACTGACAAGCCACCAAGGTGAAACTAAAATAATTTGTGATGAATTTTCTAAATTTTCTCTTAATGTATTAGCATCACCATTTAAACTAATCGCATGATTTGAAGCTAAAGCCATTATTAAAAATGCCAAAGCCGCACCCAAAAGTCCTAATGCAAATTTAATAATAGATGAAATTTCTTTAT
This sequence comes from Campylobacter sp. BCW_6889, assembly GCF_001762535.1. Classification (NCBI taxonomy): domain Bacteria; kingdom Pseudomonadati; phylum Campylobacterota; class Epsilonproteobacteria; order Campylobacterales; family Campylobacteraceae; genus Campylobacter; species Campylobacter sp. BCW_6889. The sequence continues at coordinate 24,151 of NZ_MJWZ01000019.1, forward strand.
TATTTTTGGCACATATAGTCCATATAAAAGCACTAAAAGGTGCAAAAAGTATAACAAATAAACCTCCAAGAGATTGAAACCATATTGTAGGAATTTCATAATTTAATATGGTTTTATCCGTTAATTTTTCTGCAAAAAAATTAAAAGAAGTGTATTGTTGCTCATATACTGACCAAAATAACGCAGCCGCTAAAAATAAAATAATAAAAATAATTAAATTTCTTTTTTCTTCTATTTTTAAAGAAGTAAAAGCGAAAAGATATAAAAAATAAATTCCAGCACAAGCTAAGATAGTTAAAATAATATTTTTATTAATAACTTGTGCATCTAATTTTATAAAACCATCAAGGATTAAAAATATTGCTCCAAGTAAAACAATACCTGATACAATGATGATGTAAAATGCATTTTTGCTTTTTTTGCTTGGTCTATCCCAAGTAGAGTCTATGCCAACTTTTTCATCAAATTCTTTTAAATCAGGCATAGTTTTTAGGTAGAAAATAATTACCGCTAAAAGCATACCAATCCCACCTGCACCAAAACCAAAATGCCATCCGTATTCTTTTTGTAAAAAGCCGCAAATTAAAGGAGCTACAAAAGCACCAAAATTAAAGCACATATAAAAAAGAGTAAAACCAGAGTCACGCCTTGCATCATTTTTTTTATAAAGCATTCCAACCATTACAGAAGCACAAGTTTTAAAAAGTCCTGTACCTATAACCAAAAAAACCATACCAACAAAAATCATTTTATTGTTAAAATAAGAAAAGGCTATGCATAAATGTCCAAATGCTATAGTTAAAGCACCTAATAAAATTGCTCTTTTTTGTCCTAAATAATTATCCGCAAGCCATCCACCTGGCAAAGCAGCAAGATATAAACAACTTGCAAAAATTCCCATAATTGCACTTGCTTCTTCGGGTTTTAAGTTCATTCCACTTTTTTCAAAACTTGCTATCATAAAAAGGTAAAGCAAGGGACGAATTCCGTAAAAAGAAAATCTTTCCCAAAGCTCAGTAAGTGAAAGAGATAAAAGTGGTTTTGGATGTCCAAAAAATGAAGTATCTAAATTTTTTACATTTTTACTCAATTTATATCCTTTGTGTATTTTTATTTATAAATTATAGACAAGAAATTAAAAAAATATGTATAACTTTGTAATATTTTTAAATGATTTATATCATAATGTTACTTTTTTGCAAATATAAAAAAAGAAATATTAAGATCAATTTTCAACTTTGGTGTATTTTGTATTTTAAGTTTAGTTAGATAATTGCTTATTTTTTTCGTTAAGAATTTTATAAATTGGTTTTTTAGCAATAAAAAGTAAAAGCGCTATAACAAAAAGCATCCACATGCATTGTCCAAAAATATTAGGAAGTTGATCGATGTTTTTAATATTGACATTTCCTCCTATAAGTCCTGCAACAAAATTTCCAAGTGCACTTGCTACAAACCAAAGTCCCATGACTTGATTTTCGATTAAATCAGGGGTAATCTCAGCCATTATAGAGAGTCCAATAGGAGACATGCATAGTTCCACAAGTGTTAAAAGAATATACTTATAATAATCCAAGCCATGGATATTGGTAAACCATTGTTGTTTATTAGACTTTGTGAAGCAAAGGTCATTATCATAAAACCAATACCGGCAAATAATATTTCTAAAGTAAATTTTCCAATGGAAGAAAAATATATATTTTTTTCTCTAAAAATAACTAAATATAACTTGCTATAGGAGTAAGTATGATGATAAAAATTGGATTAAAAGATTGAAACCAGTTTGTTGGAATTTTCCAATCAAAAATATTTCTATTTGTAAAATCTTGCGTAAAAAAGATTATTTTGTCAAAAGTACTCCAAAAAAGTGGCTGCAAAGAATAAGGCAATTAAAATTGTTAATTGTTGCTTCTCTCTTTTATTTAAGGCTTTAAAAACAAAAAGACATATGAAATAAATTTACCAAACATAGCAAAATTACAATTAGAAGTTTTTTTGATAGTATTATGAGATTAATATCTATAAGATTAATAAAAATTAGAAAAAATCCAATAATATTTAACAAGTTTATACTTAGTATAAGAGTTAAATTTTTACTTTTTTAAATGGTTGTTCCCAGCTTTGCTTTAAGGTGCAATTTTTATGAAATTCTTCAAGCTCAGGGGGCAGCTTTAAAATGTAAAATAAGCAAAGAGATTAGTATACCTAAACCTCCTATGCTAAATCCTAAATGATAATTCCATTTTGCTTGAACAAAACCACATATAAGAGGAGCAATGAATGCTCCAATGTTAATTCCTATATAAAAAATCGTATGGCTAGTATTGGATCTTGTATCATTTTGCTTTTATGTAACATTCCAACTGTTACAGAAGCGCTAGTTTTAAAAATCCAGTACCAACAACGATAAAAGTAAGCCCTAGGAAAAATATAGATGCACTTGAGATAAGGCTATGCTAATATGTCCTAAAGCTATAATAAAAGAACCTAGAAATAAAAAGCCTTTTTGTCCTAAATAATTATCAGTAATTCAGCCTCTAGGAAGTGCTGCTAAATACAAGTACCCTATAAAAATGCCATAAATTGCCAAGGCGCATTCAGTGTTTATTCCAAGTCCGGTTGTTGCCATAAAAAGCAAATCTTTCCCAAAGTTCTACCATTGATAGAGAGAATAAAGGCTTGGGATGACCTAGGAAATTTGTATTAAGTTTTTGTATTTCTTGCTTAGTCACTTCCCAATACTTTTCTTTTTTGTGCTTAAAATATTTTAACTAATAGCAATAGAAAAATAATTAAATTCCAATATTTTTAAATATTTTTTATAATAATATTTAAAAATATAACATTTTAACATTATTATCAATTAACAAATTTAAACATTAAATCAAGCTTTAATTTCAAACCCTGTGTATTGTATAGTTTTATTTTATCAATTTTTAAAGCTATAGGAAGATTTTCTAAATTTTGTATAAAATTGAGCAAGTCTTTAAAGTTGCCATTTAAACTTAGAGAAACATAATTATAGTGGATAAAATTTTTGTTTTCTTGGGAAAATTTTATTTCATTAATGGTTAAATTTTTGGATAAATTATTGATCTTTTTATTGAAAAAATCTTTATCATAAGAAAATAAATGTAATTTTTCTTTATAGTATTTTAATTTTTCTTCCTCTGTTTTTATCTGTTTTGTTAGCTTTGTCTCTATTTCTTTAAGATGTGAATTTTCTATTTTTGCTTCATTTAATGCAAGGTAATTATGTTCTATTAATGTTTTTTGAAAAATATCTTCCAAAAAGTGATCGTGAATTTTAAAAGCTAAAAACAAAGCACAAAGGCAGATAAAAGAAATAAAAAGAAATTTTTCCCTAGGATTTAAATTTTGCAAAAATACTTCTATTTTATTCATATATGACTTCTAATATGATATTAAATGTTTCTTCATTTTTATCAAGAATTTTAAAAGCAGAATTTAGATTTTCTAATGCTCTTTTAAAGTGGTTTTCATCGATAAAAGAAAGAATGATTTTTGTTTGTTCAAATTCAAGATTTGTGATTTTAAGTTCATTGGAGTTAAGCCATGATATGATTTGATTTAGAATGATTGCCTTATTTTTTTCTAAATTGATTTCTTTTGTTATGGTGGATAAAATATGAAATTGTTGTTGTGTAGATGATATTTTATTAGAAAGAGTAAGGTTTAAATCTTGTATGTTTGTTAATAATTTTTGCTTATCTTGTTTTAGTTTAGAAATTTCTTCTTGTATGATAAAATTTTTATTTTGAATTTCCTTGTTTTGTTTGTACTCTATAAAATCTTTAAATAATAAAATCATCATACTAAGACTAAAGCTAAAAATAAATATTAATATAATTTTAAAAGAAATAGATATTTTTATTTTATTATACTTGATAAAATTACAATTTTGATCTAGATTTTTTATGCTATATGAACTTAATTTCAATAAACTATTTTTATCAAGAATATCATTTAGATTTAAACATTTTATTTGAGACGAGAAGTAATGTTTGATTGTATCCAAATCCTGATAAAGTAGCAATTTGCTTTCATAGTGTTTTAAAAGTTCTATAAATCGATTTTGTTTAAAAAATAAATCCATATTACTTGGGTTGAAATTTTCGATTTTTTTAAGATTGATAAATTTTCCTTCTTGGTAAAAATATAAATATAAAGTTTGATCATATAAATTTAAAACACAATAATCACTTTCCTCAATAAATCTTTCATCAAATAAAGCTTGAAAAATTAAAGGCTCAGGAAAGCAAAAACGACTTTTTTTCAATTTGTAAACAGGTGCTAAAAAACAATGATAAATTTCATTATGTTTAAAAAAAGCTATTTGGTAGTCAAAGGGTTTGCTTAGCTTAAAATCTGCGGTTAAATTGTTAAAAAGTTCGTCTTCTTTGAATATTCCTGTTCTTTGAGTATAAAGCAAATCTGTAGATTTTATAAAATTTATTTTATTTAATGAATTAATTTTCATCATTTAAAAGTTTTTTTAAAAATTCTTCATCTTTTTGCCAGTTTTTTTTCACTGTTACGAAAAGCTTTAAAAGTACCTTTTTTTGTGCAAGTTTTGAAATTTTAAAGCGTGCATCTTTGCCTATTCTTTTTAAAGTTGCCCCTTCTTTTCCTATAAGCATACCCTTGTGAGAGTTTGTATCTGTGATGATATTGGCTTCTAGGATTAAAAGATCGGGAGTGTCTTTAGTGCGATGGATAAGCACTTCGCTACTATAAGGAAGCTCATCGCTTAAATTTTCATAAATACTTTCAAGTATGAAATCTCTATAAAGTTCTTTTTCGCTACTCGCACTTAAAAATTCAGGATCATAAAAATATTCATGTTCGTCAAGATATTTTACTATCTCATCTAACAAGCCTTTTTTATAGCTTTTTTTCTTAGAAGAATAAGGAATGATAGCCTTAAAATGTTGGCTAAATTTTGCATATTCGCCAAGTTTTTTTAAAAGCGTAGCATTGTCGGTTAAATCTACTTTATTTAAAACGATGATATGTGGTACTTGTGGGTTTAGACTAAGAAAATTTTCATAGTCTTTTGTACTATCAAAAACACTTGCCACAAATAAAATCACATCACAATCCCCCATGGATTTAATAGCACTTTGGACAAGCAGTTGATTAAGCCTAGCACCGCTTTCGTGAAGTCCTGGGGTATCGATGAAAATGATTTGATTTTTTTCATGTATCACTATGGCTTTGATTTTACGTCTTGTGGCGTTTTGTTTGTGAGAAACTAGGGCAATTTTTTCTTCTAATAAGGAATTGATTAAAGTACTTTTTCCTGCATTAGTGCGCCCTATGATGCTAACAAAGCCACTTTTCACAAAATATACCTTGCAAGATCTTTATTTTCTATGATATCTCCGAGTTTTTCTTCTACCATTTTTTTATCCACTACGAATTTTTTACCCGCATACTCATCAGCTTCAAAGCTTAGATCTTCAAGTAATTTTTCTATCACAGTATGTAAGCGTCTAGCACCTATATCTTGCATTTCTTCATTAGCTCTTGAAGCTATTTTTGCTATTTCTTTAATGGCTTCATCATTAAATTCAAGTTCTAATTTTTCAGTTTTTAAAAGCTGAGAGTATTGTTTTAAAAGTGAATTTTTAGGACGTGTTAAAATTTCATAAAGAGCTTTATCATCAAGACTATCTAATTCCACTCTTAAAGGAAAGCGTCCTTGAAGTTCAGGGATAAGATCGCTTGGTTTGCTAAGATGAAAAGCCCCTGCGGCGATAAAAAGAATATGATCGGTTTTTAAAGTACCTATTTTTGTTTGTACATTTGATCCCTCTACTATAGGAAGTAAGTCTCTTTGCACCCCTTCTTTACTTGGATCTTGGCGGTTTGAATTTCCGCTTGAAACAGCGATTTTATCGATTTCATCAATAAAAATAATCCCTTCATTTTCCGCTCTTTTTAAGGCTTCGCTTTTGATACTTTCTTGATCTAGGATTTTTTCTCCTGCTTCGTTTTTTAAAGCATTTTTAGCGTCTTTGATTTTCATTTCTTTTTTGACTTTTTTACTGCCAACGCCTATAACCTTAACTATATCTTGCATTGCACCCATTTCAGGAGGTAGGTTAGGATTGGTATCGAACATATTTTGTGAAATTTCTATCTCTATGGTGCTTTCATCAAGATCGCCATTTCTTAGTTTAGTTCTCATTTTTTCAAGACTGTTTTTATATTCTTCTTGTTTTTCATCACTGATACCCTTTGGTAAAGGTGGTAAAAGTTTTTCTAAAATTTTATTTTCTATAAATTCATCGATTTTATCTTTGTTTTTTTCTCTTTGCTCATTTTTTACCAAATTTAAAGCTGCATTGGCAAGATCTCTTACCATGCTTTCCACATCACGACCTACAAAACCCACTTCAGTATATTTGCTCGCTTCGATTTTGATGAAAGGAAAGCCCATCATTTTAGCTAAACGCCTAGCGATTTCTGTTTTTCCTACACCTGTAGAACCTATCATCAAGATATTTTTAGGTACGATATCATCTTGTAATTCAGGGCTAAGTTGCATTCTGCGGTAGCGATTTCTTAAAGCTATAGCTATGATTTTTTTAGCTTTTTTTTGTCCTATAACATAATCATCTAAAAATTTAACAATTTCTTTTGGAGTTAGATTCATTTCTCATCCTCGATTACATAAGTTTTGATATTGGTATTGGTGTAAATGCAAATTTCACCTGCGATTTGAAGGCTTGATTTTACAAGTTCTTCTTCATCTAAATTTGCATGTTTTGCTAAGGCTCTAGCAGCTGAAAGTGCATAGTTTCCACCACTTCCTATGGCTGCGATTTGCCCATCTTCAGGTTCGACCACATCGCCTGTACCAGAAAGTAGAAAAATGTGATTTCTATCAAGTACAAGCATCATGGCTTCAAGTTTTCTTAGGTATTTATCTTTTCTCCATTCTTTAGAAAAGTCAATCGCTGCTTTTAAAAGATCGCCTTTAGAACTTTGAAGGAGATTTTCAAACATATCAAAAAGATTAAAAGCATCAGCTGTCGATCCTGCAAAACCTGCTAAAACTTTTCCATTATTAAGTTTTCTAATCTTTACAGCATTGCCTTTTAGTACCGTGTTTCCAAAGCTTACTTGTCCATCTCCGCCGATTACGGATTTATTTTTACCTTTGTAAGCTAAAATCGTTGTTGCGTGAAACATTATTCTGCCTTTATGTTTATGTTAAATTTAGCATGGATTGCGTGTCCAAGTTTTACGCTTACCTCGTGAATTCCTAAGCTTTTTAAGGTGTCACATTCTAAACTTTTTTTATCGATTTCTATATGGCTTTGTTCTTTTAGGGCGTGAGCGATTTCATCTTTGGTTACACCACCAAACAAACTTCCATTTGCACCTACGGGTTTTGAAATTTCAAGAGTGATTTTGCTAAGTTCTTCTTTGAGTTTTTCTAAATTTGCGATTTCAAAGCGTAAATTTTCAGCCTCTTTTTTCTTATCGCTTTCGTATTTTCTTAAAACTTCATTAGTAGCTGCTTTAGCAAAGCCTTTAGCGATTAAGAAATTTTGTCCGTAGCCGTCTTTTACTTCTTTTATTTCTCCTGCTTTTCCAAGTGCTTTTACATCTTTGATTAATAATACTTTCATTTTATTCCTTTATTAAAATTTTCTTCCATTTTTTCCTGCAATGATAAAACGCAAAGCATTAAGCTTGATAAAGCCTGCTGCGTCTTTTTGATTATACACTTCATCTTCTTCAAAAGTACAATAAGCTGCGTTAAACAAGCTATCGTTCGCACTTTCACGTCCTATAACCATCACATTGCCTTTATAAAGCTCGAGTTTTACTCTGCCATTGGCGTGAATTTGAGACTCATCGATTAAGGCTTGAAGCATCATTCTTTCAGGCGAGAACCAATAGCCATTATAAATTAAACTTGCGTATTTTGGCATGAGTTCATCTTTTAAGTGTGCTGCTTCTCTATCAAGCGTGATGCTTTCAAGCGCTCTGTGTGCTTTTAAAAGTATAGTACCGCCTGGAGTTTCGTAACAACCACGACTTTTCATTCCTACATAGCGATTTTCTACTATATCAAGGCGTCCTATACCGTGTTTGCAGCCTAGTTCGTTAAGTTTGGTTAAAAGTCCTGCAGGACTTAGTTTTTCTCCATTTATCGCTACTAAATCTCCCTTTTGGAAATCAAGTTCTATAATTTCACTTTCATTTGGAGCGTCTTTTGGGCTTTTACTCCATCTCCACATATCTTCTTGGGGTGCGTGTGCAGGATCTTCTAAAACAAGTCCTTCATAAGAAATATGAAGTAAATTTGCGTCCATAGAATAAGGAGATTTTCCTTTTTTCTTAGAAATATCAATACCGTGTTTTTGTGCATAAGCAAGGAGTTTTTCACGACTGTTTAAATCCCACTCACGCCATGGAGCGATGATTTTTAAATCGGGATTAAAAGCAAGATAACCAAGTTCAAAACGCACTTGATCATTTCCTTTGCCTGTGGCACCATGACTTACCGCATCAGCACCTGTTTGCAGGGCAATTTGTGCTTGAGTTTTTGCTATAAGTGGTCTTGCTATACTTGTTCCTAAAAGATATTCTCCTTCATAAATCGCATTGGCTCTAAACATAGGAAATACATAATCTTTAACAAATTCATCTCTTAAATCTTTAATGAAAATATTTTCTTCTTTTATACCTAAAGAAAGGGCTTTTTTTCTTGCAGGTTCGAGTTCTTCGCCTTGACCAATATCTGCTGTAAAAGTTACAACTTCACAATTATACTCATCTTGAAGCCATTTTAAAATGATGCTCGTATCAAGCCCCCCAGAATACGCTAAAACTACTTTTTTTACTTCATTTTTCATAAGATATCCTTTGCTAAAATAGATTTGAAAATTGTAAAATTGTATCCAAATTTCATTAAAGAAAAGTTTTTACTTGCTATTTTCTTAAAAAATAAAGCAAAGGCGTAAGCAAATTTTGTTCCAAAAATTGATTTTTTTTGCTAAAATTGCTTTTATGAGAGTAGATAAATTTTTAAATGTAGTTAATATCACGAAAAGAAGAGCTATTTCTGAAGATATGTGTAAAAGTGGCATAGTGGGGATTAATGGCGTTATTGTTAAAGCGAGTAAAGAGATTAAGGTGGGTGATATTATCACTTTACATTTTATTGAATACACTCAAAAATATAAAGTCCTAGCTATACCTAGCACGAAAAGCATTCCTAAAAATGCACAAAATGAATATGTGGTAAAATTATGAAAGAATTTATTTTAGCAAAAGATGAGATCAAAACGATGCTTCAAATAATGCCTAAAGAAGGTGTTGTTTTGCTTCAAGGAGATTTGGCTAGCGGAAAAACAAGCTTGGTGCAAGCTTGGGTTAAATTTCTTGGTCTTGATGCAAGGGTAGATTCTCCAACTTTTTCCACTATGCAAAAATATGAAAATCATGATATTTGCATTTATCATTATGATATTTATCAAGAAGGTTTAGAAGGACTTTTAGCGAATGGTTTATTTGAAAATTTTTTTGAAAAAGGTTTACATTTGGTTGAATGGGGCGGTGAAAATTTGAAAAAAACTTTAATGAAATTTGGAATTTCTACTATCCAGATTAAAATTAGCATTAAAGACGACAAAAGAAAGTATGAAATTTATGAGTAAATTAGAAATTGTAAATTTAGAAAAAATTATTAAAAAAACTAAGATTATACATGGAATTTCTTTAGAGGTTAATAGCGGAGAAGTTGTAGGACTTTTAGGGCCAAATGGCGCAGGAAAAACAACAACTTTTTATATGATATGTGGACTTATTTTTCCAAGTAGTGGAAAAGTTCTTTTAGATGGTTTGGATGTAACAAAAGATCCTTTAAACAAAAGAGCTAGATCAGGGATAGGTTATCTACCTCAAGAAAGTAGTATTTTTAAGGATTTAAGTGTAGAAGATAACCTGCTTTTAGCGGCTCAGATTTTTTATAAAGATAAAAAAATTTTACATGATAAAGTTGAGCAAATGCTTGAACTTTTAAGTATAGAACCTATTCGTTTAAGGAAAGGTTTAAGTTTAAGTGGAGGTGAAAGAAGGCGTTGCGAGATCGCTAGAAGCTTGATGTGCGAACCTAAGTTTTTGCTTCTTGATGAGCCTTTTGCAGGTGTTGATCCTATAGCAGTGGCTGAAATTCAAACTTTAATTAAAGAGCTTAAAAGATTAGGGATTGGGGTTTTAATTACTGATCATAATGTGCGTGAGACTTTGGCTATTTGTGATAGAGCTTATGTTATAAGATCAGGTTCTTTACTTGCTAGTGGGAATGCTGATGAAATTGCAACCAATAAAGACGTGAAAAAGTATTATTTAGGAGCGGAGTTTAAACTCCTTGATTGATGTTAAAGCAAAAAATCACTCAAGCACCCAAGACTAAAATTTCTCAAACTTTACGCTCTTGGTTGCCGATTTTACAAGCAAACATAGAGGATTTAAAAGAAAATTTAGATAAATTTGCTGAGGATAATCCTTTCTTAAATGTTCAAGATTCGATACAAACTCATGATAAGGATAAGAATTATTTTGATTCATTTTATAAACATAATGCAAATTCGGCTTTTGTGGATAGTAAAGGACTTGCCAAAAAAAGTGTTTATGAGCTTTTAAATGAACAGATTCTTCCTCCTTTGTTTCCTACAAACAAATCTCAAGAGCTTGCAAAAAAAATTATAGAATGCTTAAATGAGGAAGGATATTTTGAATACGATGAAGAATTTTTAAAAGAGTATTCCTTAGAAGAAATTGAGCGAGTAAGAGCAAGATTTAAATTTTTAGATCCTGTAGGAGTAGGAGCTAAAGATTATAAAGAAGCATTTTTATTTGCTCTTGAAAATATGGAATTAGATGAAGATATTGATGAGTTTTGTAGAATGTTGATTATGGATTTTGAAAATATACAAAACTATACCAAAGAGCCTTTATATAAAGAAGCATTGGCTGTACTTAAGCGCTTTAGCACTCCTCCTTTTTTGGAATATTTTGAAGATTCTCGTATAATTGTTCCTGATATTTTTGTTTATAAAGAAAATGGTGAAATTAAAGTAAAAATCAATGATGATTATTATCCTGAAATTTCAATTCAAACTGATGGTTTAGAGCATGATTTTTTAAGTCATTACATCAAAGAAGCAAAAAATTTAGTCGATGCTCTAGCGATGAGAAAAGCTACTCTTTATAAAATAGGGCTTATGATAGTAGAATATCAATATGATTTTTTCATGGGAAAAGAGATAAAACCTATGACTTTTAAGGATTTAGCACTTGATTTAGAACGTAATGCTTCGACTATATCAAGAGCTGTGGCAAATAAATATTTAAGTTGTGAAAGAGGACTTATTCCCTTGCGTGATTTTTTTGCTTTTGCTCTTGATGAAGAGGGAGAGACTTCAAATGTAGGTGTTAAAGAATTCGTGGCAAATTTAGTAAAGAATGAAGATCGCAATAAACCTTTAAGCGATAGTAAAATTTTAGAATTAATCAAAGAAGAATTTAAGGTCGATATCGGACGAAGAACTATTACAAAATATCGCAAACATCTTAATATAGCAAGCTCTACAGATAGAAAAAAAATATATGAACTTGAAGGATAAAATTCTATCAATCTATCAAACCCATTACGCTTGTGTTTTATATTTAAATTTAATTTAAATAATTTAAAAAATTATTATTTTTATTTTTATAAATATTATTCTTTAATTTAAAAATGTGATACAATAATAACTGTTTTTAAATATCAATTTTCAAAGGAGTTAAAATGGACTTTTTAACAAGCCTTAGTGAGGGAGGGCAATTTGCAATCCAAATCATTATCGTTTTAATTTGTCTTTTTTACGGTGCAAAAAAAGGCGGTATAGCGCTTGGTTTACTTGGTGGTATAGGTATTTTAATGCTTGTATTTGCTTTTCATATAAAGCCTGGAAAACCAGCCATAGATGTTATGCTTACAATTTTAGCGGTGGTGGTTGCGAGTGCAACTTTGCAAGCAAGCGGTGGTTTGGATGTTATGCTTCAAATAGCAGAAAGAATTTTAAGACGCAATCCTAAGTTTTTAACAATATTAGCGCCTTTTGTAACCTGCTTTTTGACCATACTTTGTGGAACAGGACATGTGGTTTATACTATTATGCCTATTATTTATGATATAGCGATTAAAAATGGTATTCGTCCTGAGCGTCCAATGGCAGCAGCTTCTATATCATCACAAATGGGTATTATTGCATCTCCTGTATCTGTGGCTGTTGTGAGTTTGACTGCTTTGCTTTTAAATGCTAATCATAAATTAGCAGGTTTTGATGGTTATATCAATCTTCTTCAAATTACCATACCTAGTACATTATTTGGTGTATTGTGTATAGGAATTTTTTCTTGGTTTAGAGGAAAAGATTTGGATAAAGATGAAGTATTTCAAGAAAAACTTAAAGATCCTGAATTTAAAAAATATGTTTATGGGGATTCTAAAACACTTTTAGGTGTTAAACTTCCAAAAAGCAATTGGGTCGCAATGTGGATTTTCTTAGGAGCTATTGCTTTAGTGGCTTTATTGGGTGTATTTGATTTTTTGCGTCCAAACTGGGGACAAGTTGTAAAAAATGGCATTCCTCAAGTAGATGCTTTAGGTAACCCTAAAATGGATGTTTTATCCATGGTTTCAGTTATTCAGATGTTTATGCTTTTAGCAGGTTCTTTGATTATCATCTTTACTAAAACAGATGCAAAGAAAATCGGCTCTAATGAAATTTTTAAATCAGGTATGATAGCGCTTGTTGCGGTTTTTGGAATTTCTTGGATGGCTGATACTATGTTTGCAGTTCACACTCCTATGATGAAAGCAGCACTTGGAGATATAGTAAAAGAGCATCCTTGGACTTATGCTGTAATGCTTCTTTTAATTTCAAAATTTGTAAACTCTCAAGCAGCAGCTATTTCGGCTTTTGTTCCTTTGGCTTTAGGAATTGGTGTTGAACCTGGTGTAATTGTTGCCTTTGCGGCTGCTTGTTATGGGTATTATATTTTACCAACCTATCCAAGCGATTTAGCTACTATACAATTTGATAGATCAGGTACTACTCACATCGGTAAATTTGTTATCAATCATAGTTTTATTTTACCAGGTCTTATAGGTGTAATCACTTCTTGTATAGCAGGATATTTTATTGCTATGGCAGCGGGTTATCTTTAACAATTTTTAGCAGGATTTTTCCTGCTAAATTCTTCATTTGTCTTTTTATTTAATGTAAATAAAAATTATAAATAAATCATAAAATTAGTATTAATCAAAATATAAGCTTAACAAGGATAGAATAAATCCTATTTTGAATCAATGAGAAAGGGCTATCCTATGGATGTTATCTTTGCTTTGCTTCTGTTTTTAGCTTTTGGTAGTTTATGGTTTTTTATCCGTTTTTGTGAAATTCAAACTAGGACACGCGGATGATATTTTTACTAGTTTTAAGCTTAATACTTGCTCTTTATTTATTTTATGCTCTATTATATCCTGAAAAATTTTAAAGGAAAAATATGCTAGAAATTTTAATAACACTGATTATAGCTTTTATATTAGCTTTAATTTTTGGAAATTATCTTTATAAAATTGCAAGCTGTAAAAAAACTATTTTTGATTTTATTTTTAATCCAATTGATAACTTAATTTATAAAATTTGTGCGATTGATAGAAAAAATATGACTTGGCAAAAATACTCTTTGCATTTAATTGCTTTTAATGCCTTAGTGGCTATTTTTTCTTTCGTGATTTTTTATTTGCAAGATAAACTTTTTTTAAATCCCAATTCGATAAATTCTATGAAAGGGGATTTGAATTTAAATACTGTAATTAGTTTTATTACAAATACAAACCTTCAGCATTATAGTGGAGAGAGTGCTTTAAGTTTGCTTTCGCAAAATACAGGCATTTTACTTGCTATGTTTGTTTCAAGTGCAAGTGGATATTCTGCTTGTATGGCTTTTTGTCGTGCTTTATGTGGCATGCAAATGGGAAATTTTTATGAAGATTTTACGCGTATTATTACGCGTTTGATGTTGCCTTTAAGTTTTATTTTGGCTGTAATTTTTATCTCTGAAGGCGTAGTGCAAAACTATCACGCAAATTTTAGCGTGCTTACTTTAGAAAATAAATTTCAAAGTATTGCCACAGGTCCTGTTGCAGCTCTTGAGTCTATAAAACATTTAGGGACAAATGGGGGTGGTTTTTTTGGTGCTAATTCAAGTATGCCTTTTGAAAATCCTACTTTACTTACAAATTTTTTACAAATTTTATCCATGATGCTTATTCCTAGCGCCTGTGTTGTAGCTTTTGGATTGATGGTTTATCATAGAAAAGAAAGACAAGGTTTTGCTCTTATGGGAAAAGAAGGGGGAGTTATTTTTGGTGCAATGGGGATTATTTTTATCATTTCTTTGCTTTTAATTTATTTTAGCGAAAAAATGTCAAATCCAAATTTGGATTCTTTGGGTTTAAATGCAAATTTGGGAAATTTAGAAGGTAAAGAAATAAGATTTGGCACAGATGGTTCGAGTTTATTTAGTGCTGTAACTACTGCTTTTACTACAGGAAGCGTCAATAATATGCACGATAGTTTAAATCCTTTAAGCATCAGTGCTACTTTGTTAAATATGATGTTAAATGTAGCTTTTGGTGGCGAAGGAGTAGGGCTTATGAATATGATTATTTATGTGCTTTTAACCGTGTTTATTTGTGCATTAATGATAGGCAGAACTCCAGAATTCTTGGGTAAAAAAATAGAAAGCGCACAAATGAAGCTTATAGCTTTGGTAATTCTTATCCATCCTTTATTAATCCTTGTTTTAAGTGCATTAGCTGTTGTTTTTGCAAAAGATAGTATAAGCAATCCTAGCTTTCATGGCTTGGCTCAAATTTTGTATGAATTTAGTTCTTCGGCAGCAAATAATGGTTCAGGACTTGAAGGTTTAAAAGATGATAATTTATTTTGGAATTTAAGTACAGCTTTTGCTATGTTTTGTGGGCGTTATTTGGTTTTAATAGCTCAGCTTGCTATAGCTGGATCGCTTTTGGCTAAAAATACACAAGAAAATACTGCAAATTCTTTAAAAACGGATAATTTAACTTTTATGTTTGTGCTTGTTTGTATTATATATATTTTTGCTGCACTTACTTTTTTTCCGGTGCTTACTTTATCAAGCATTGCAGAATATTTATCTTTATGGCATTAAGGAGAGTCAATGTCTAAAAAACAAAATAAACTCATTACAAAAGAAATTTTAAATAATGCCATAAAAGGAGCATTTTTAAAATTTGATCCACGCTTTATGGTAAAAAATCCTGTTATGTTTATGGTGGAAGTTGGATTCATTCTTACTTTGATTTTAAGTATTTTTCCTACTTTGTTTAATGGAAATTCTGATGAAAGAATTTATAACATCTTAATCACTTTTATTTTATTTATAACCTTGCTTTTTGCAAATTTTGCAGAAAGTATTGCAGAAGGAAGGGGTAAAGCCCAAGCAGCTACTTTAAGACAAAGCAAAAAGGATTCTAAAGCTAGACGCATAAAAAGTGATGGCAGTGAAGAAATGCTTAATTCTAGCGAGTTAAAAATAGGTGATATAGTTTTAGTTAAAGCAGGTGAACTTATACCTAATGATGGAGAAATTATAGAAGGCGCTGCAAGTGTTGATGAATCAGCTATTACAGGTGAAAGTGCTCCTGTTATGCGTGAAGCGGGCGGTGATTTTTCTTCTGTTACAGGTGGGACTACGGTTTTAACTGATTTTTTAAAGATTAAAATTTTAGTTGGATCTGGGGAAAGTTTTTTAGATAAAATGATCAATCTTGTAGAAGGTGCTGCGCGTCAAAAAACTCCAAATGAAATTGCTCTTAATACTCTTTTAATTGTGCTTAGTTTGAGTTTTCTAGTAGTGGTTGTAAGTTTATATCCTTTTATGCAATTTTTAGGCGTGAGTTTGCCTATTTCGTGGTTAGTAGCATTGCTTGTATGTCTTATTCCTACAACTATAGGGGGGCTTTTATCAGCTATAGGAATAGCAGGTATGGACAGGGTAACGCGTTTTAATGTGATCGCACTTTCAGGCAAGGCTGTTGAAAGTTGTGGTGATGTTGATACTATGATTTTAGATAAAACGGGAACGATTACTTTTGGAAACCGTTTGGCAAATGAATTTTATGAAGTCCAAGGTATAAGCAAAGACGAAATGATTAAAGCTTGTGTTTTATCCTCTTTAAAAGATGAAACTCCAGAAGGTAAAAGTATAGTTGCATTGGCTCAAAAAATGGGTTATGAATTAGAAGGTAATGATATTAAAGAATTTATCGAATTTAGCGCTCAAAATAGAATGAGCGGTGTGGATTTGCAAGATAATACAAAAATTCGCAAAGGTGCTTTTGATGCTATAAGAGCTTATATAAGCGAAATGAATGGAAAAATTCCTAGCGATTTAGAAACTAAGGTAATGGAAATTTCAAATCTTGGTGGCACTCCTTTGGTAGTGTGTAAAAATGAAAAAATTTTAGGAGTAATTTATCTAAAGGATACAGTAAAACCAGGACTTAAAGAGCGCTTTGATGAGCTTAGAAAAATGGGCATAAAAACTTTAATGTGTACCGGAGATAATCCTTTAACAGCAGCTACTATAGCTAAAGAAGCAGGGCTTGATGGATTTATAGCAGAATGCAAGCCTGAAGATAAAATAGAAGCCATTAAAAAAGAACAAGCTCAAGGTAAGATAGTAGCCATGACAGGAGATGGAACCAATGATGCTCCAGCTCTTGCGCAAGCTGATGTAGGTATAGCTATGAACTCAGGAACTCAAGCAGCCAAAGAAGCAGCCAATATGATAGATCTTGATTCTAATCCTACTAAAATTTTAGAAGTAGTTGAAATAGGAAAAGGTTTGCTTATTACTAGGGGTAGTCTTACAACTTTTAGTATGGCAAATGATATTGCTAAGTATTTTGCTATTTTACCTGCTATGTTTAGTGTGGTTTTACCTCAAATGCAAATTTTAAATATTATGCATTTGGCTACCCCGCAAAGTGCTATTTTATCAGCACTTATTTTTAATGCTATTATTATACCTTTGCTCATACCTATTGCTATGCGTGGAGTTAAATTTAAGCCTATGAAAAGCGAGCATTTGCTTTTAAGAAATTTGAGTATTTATGGTTTAGGTGGTATGATAGCACCTTTTATAGGGATAAAAATAATTGATATTCCTACAGCTTGGATACTTAGAATTTTAGGAGTGTGATATGCTTAGAACTTTGCTTAGTTTTTTTGTGATAATGTTAATATTGTGTACTCTTATTTATCCTTTTGCTTTAAATACAGTTGCAAAATTTATTTTTCCTTATCAATCAAGTGGAAGTTTAGTGGATAAAGAAGGTCGTCCAACTTTGGATATAAGTAAAGCGGTAGGTTCAAAGCTTTTGGGTCAAGATTTTAATAAGCCTTATTTTCTACATTCAAGAGCATCTGTATTAAATTACAATACAAGTGATGCAAATGAAAGCAGTGTAAGTTCAGGTGGATTTAATTATGCTATGTCAAATCCTGCTTTAAAAGAGCGTGTGCAAAAAGATTTGCAAAAATTTTTAGATGAAAATCCGCAAATTACAAAAGAACAAATTCCTTTGGATTTATTAAGCGCTTCGGGATCAGGACTTGATCCTCATATCAGTCTTCAAGCAGCCCTAGTGCAAATTCCTAGGATAAGTCAATCTTCAAAAATCACCAAAGAAGAATTAGAAAAAATCATTCAAGAAAATACCGAGTCTAAATTTTTAGGGATTTTTGGGGAAGAAAAAGTTAATGTTTTAGCCGTTAATATAGCTATTGCTAAAGCCATGAAAAAAGAATAAACATGCAAAGACAAAGTCCTGAACAAATTCTTAAAAAACTTGAGGTTAAAGCCAAGGAAGAAGAAAAAAACAAACTTGCAAAATTAAAAATCTTCTTAGGTTATGCTGCAGGTTCTGGAAAAACTTATGCTATGTTAAGTGAAGCTAGAACTTTAAGGGATAATGGAGTTGATGTTGTTTTAGGCTATATAGAGCCTCACGATAGACCTGAAACAATGGCTTTAACACAAGGTTTTGAAAGTATAGCTAATCTTGAAATTCCTTATAAAAATATAGTATTAAAAGAATTTGATTTAGACGCTACCCTTAAGAGAAAACCTGCTTTGGTTTTAGTAGATGAGCTTGCACACACTAATGCTAAAGGCTTGCGTAATGAAAAGCGTTTTCAAGATATAGAAGAACTTCTAAAAGCAGGTATTGATGTTTATACTACTTTAAATATACAACATTTAGAAAGTTTAAATGATTTAGTCGCTAATATCAGTAAGATAGAAGTTAAAGAGCGTATTCCTGATCGTATTTTTGATGATGCTGATCAGGTTGAACTTGTTGATATTGAACCCAATAAGCTTTTAAAAAGAATGCAAGATGGCAAAATTTATAAGGAAAAACAAGCTAAACTAGCACTTGAAAATTTCTTTCGCCAAGAAAGACTTATAGCTTTGCGTGAGATTGCCTTAAGAAGACTTGCTTCAAGAGTGAATTTAAGAGCAAGTGAACAAAGGCTTATTAATGATGATTTAGCTTATCATACTGGAGAGCATATTTTAGTTTGTATTAATGCTTCAAATGCAAAGGTTATTCGTGCAGCTGCAAGACTTGCTTTAGCTTTTCATGCTAAATTGAGTGCGCTTTATATAAAAAATCCCAATATTAAAGAAGAAAAAGCCTTAGAAGAAAATATAGAACTAGCTAAAAGTTTTAATGCTGAAATCATTAGCGTATATGATGATGATATAGCAAGACAAATTGCAGAGTATTCAAGCCTTAGCAATGTTTCTAAAATTGTTTTAGGTAAAAATAAAGATAAAAAAAAGTTTAAAGAAGAGATTTTTGAAGCTGTTGCTAAAAAAGCACCCAATATTGATTTATATCTTGTCAATGAAAATCAAATTTCTACTCCTAAAATACGAAGTAAAAAAGGTTTTGATTTTTTAGGTTTTTTAAAAATCACAGGAGTTTTGCTTTTGGCAACTTTTATAGCTTTTGTGTTTCATAAATTTAATACTCAGCCAAGTAATATAGTTATGATTTTTATTTTAGCAGTTTTTGCTTCTTCTTTTATTTCTGATAATAAAATTTTCGCCTTTTATTCTTCTTTGGTAAGTGTTTTGATTTATAATTTTTTCTTTTTAGAGCCTATTTTTAGTCTTAAAGTTCATGATAGTGGAAATATTATTACTTTTACAACTATGTTTATAGTTGGATTTTTAACAGCTGTTTTTACTAGAAGATTAAAATTGCAATCTAAAGAACTCACTAAAAGAGCTTATAGAACAGCTATTTTGCTTGAAAATAGTGAAAAGTTAGCAAGAGTGAAAAGCAAACAAGAACTTTGGGAACAACTTGGAAATCAAGCTTTAAAATTATTAAATTTACCTATTATTATTTATCCTATAAATAAAAACAATATTTTATCGAAACCTTTGTTGTTTTTTAACGATGATAAGCAAATGTTAAAAAATTGTTTTAGTGCTGATGAGATTGCTATTGCTCAATGGGTTGCAACAAATAAAGAAAGAGCAGGTGTTTGTACAAATACCCTGCCTAATGCTAATGCTATGTATTTACCTATAGAAGATGGGGAAAAAACTAAAGGGGTTATAGGTATAGTTTTAAAAGAAAAACGTCCCTTGCAAGACTTTCAGTATGAAATTTTAAGTGCTTTACTTAATGAGGCAGGAGTTAGAACAAGGGATATATTTTTATTATAAATCCCTTAATTTATTAATCTCATCTCTAATTGCAGCAGCTTTTTCAAACTCAAGTGCTTTTGCTGCTTCAAGCATTTGCTTTCTTAATTCTTTGACAAGTTTTGCTCTTTCGCTAGCTGGCATTTTTTCTAGTTTTTTACCTTTGCGATAAATTTCGCCTAAATCCTCTTCATTTTTCAAACTTTCTTCAATATGGCGTTTGACTGAAGTTGGGGTAATATTGTATTTTTTATTATAAGCCATTTGAAGTTTGCGGCGTTCATTGGTGGTATCCATAGCTTCTTGCATGGATTTTGTGATTTTTTTGCAAAAAAGCAAAACCTTACCATTGACATTTCTAGCTGCTCTTCCCATGGTTTGGATTAAACTTGTAGTACTTCTTAAAAAACCTTCCTTATCTGCATCCATAATGGCAATGAGTGAAACTTCAGGCAAATCAAGTCCTTCTCTAAGTAAGTTAATGCCAATTAGCATATCAAAAGCACCGCTTCTTAAACCTCTTATGATTTCATTGCGTTCTATAGCATCGATATCTGAGTGCATGTATTTGACTTTTATACCAAGTTCTAAATAATACCTTGTAAGTTCTTCAGCGAGTTTTTTAGTCAGTACGGTTACTAAAACCCGTTCGTTTCTTTGTATGGCTTTTTTAGCCTCATCAAATAAAATTTCAACCTGATTATCACCATCTTTTAATTCTATCAAAGGATCAAGCAGTCCTGTAGGACGCATGATTTGATGAAAGATATTTTCTTTACTCAGTTCAAGTTCTAAAGGTGCAGGTGTAGCTGAAACAAAAAGAAATTGACAATTTTTATGGATAAATTCATCAAACATTAAAGGACGGTTATCCAAGGCTGAAGGCAAACGAAAACCATAATCTACCAAGGTTTGCTTTCTGCTTCTATCTCCTGCAAACATACCTCTAAATTGTGGTAAAGATACATGGCTTTCATCAATTATAACAAGAAATTTTCTATCTTTAATCGCAAAATAATCAAAAAGCGTATAAGGAGTATCACCTTCTTTAAGTCCTGTTAAATGCCTTGCATAATTTTCAACGCCTTTACACATTCCTGTGCTTGTAAGCATTTCAAGATCAAATTCAACCCTTTGTTTAAGGCGTTGATATTCTACGAGTTTATTTTCATGTTCAAAATAAGCAAGGCGTTCGTTAAGTTCTGTTTTTATGTCTTTTATCGCTTGTTTTAATCTTGTTTCGCCCACGCTAAACTGGCTTGTAGGATAGAGTATGAAGCGTTTTAAATCTTTGCCTTTTTTATTTTCTAAAACATTGTAATGATACATAGCATCAAGCTCATCGCCAAAAAATTCAAGTCTTACTACTTCATCTTCATAATAAGCTGGATAAATGTCTATAATATCTCCTTGAACTCTAAAATCTGTACGATCAAAAAAATTATCATTTCTTTTATAACCCATATCTACAAGTTTTTTTAAAAGTTCTTTTTGTGAAATTTGCATACCTAGTTCAAAGATTAAAACCATGCCTATGTATTCATTTGGATTACCAAGTCCATAATTTGCCGAAACACTAGCTATGCAAACTACATCTTCATAACTTAAAAGAGAAGCAGTGGCGCTCAGTCTTAAACGCTCTAAGTCTTCATTGGTTGAGCTGTCTTTTTCTATGAAAACATCAGTGCGTGGGATATAGGCTTCAGGTTGATAATAATCATAATAAGATATAAAATATTCCACATGATTTTTAGAAAAAAAGCCTTTAAATTCGCTATAAAGTTGTGCACAAAGGCTTTTGTTGTGACTCATGATAAGAGTAGGTATATTAAGTTCTTTAATGATATTTGCCATGGTAAAGGTTTTTCCACTTCCTGTAACTCCTAGTAAGGTTTGATATTTGTTGCCTTTTTTTATACTTTTTACTATGCCTTTTATGGCTTCTTGTTGATCGGGACTGGGTTTAAATTCGCTGGTAAGTTCTAACATTTTTCTACTTTATTTTTATTTTTGAAAAAATTTTAAAAGAAAATGCTTTAATTAAAAATTAATTGACAATAAAAACCTAAATTTAAATTTTTTTCTGCTACAATATCAAATAATATTTTCCATAAATTACAAATTTCTTAAGAAGGCAAAAATATGTTTGATGAAAAAATAATCAATACTATGACAGATAAAGTAAATGAATTAATTGAAAAGTATAACGAAGTTTGCGAAGCCAATGAGGCTTTAAGAAATGAGCTTGTAAGCGTTAAAGCACAAAATGAAGCAAAAAGTAATCAAATCATGCGTTTAGAAGAAGAACTTAAATCTCGCAATATAGAAAGCGAAGATATTTATAAGAAAATAGAGGCTGTTCTTGGCAGATAATCTAAAACAAGTCATTGTTAATGTCAATGCAAAAGATTTCATTGTTAAGTGCAGTGAAGAATTTGCAAATTTTTTAGAAGATGATATCGCTTTGATTTCTGGCGGTACAAAAAAAATAGAACTTAAACGCTTTGTAGATGCGTTTGTTAAAAAAAGTTATGAAAATTATATTTTAGAAAGAGAACTTAAGAAACTAATAAAAGCAATCAATGAAGAACTCCCGACAAAATGAATAAAGCTTTTACTCTGCTTGAGCTTGTTTTTGTGATTTTGATTTTGGGAATTTTATCAAGCTTATCTTTATCTTTTATCAATACTACAAAAGATGAGGTTAAAATTTTAAAATTAAAAATGGACTATGAAATGCTAAGCTCGGCTCTTGCTTTAATGCGTAGTCAAATGAGACTTAAAAATTTAAATTTTCCAGAAATTTTAGATAATGCGCAAAACAATCAAGCCAAAGAAAAACTCTTTTATTGTTTAAATGATTGTGATTATTCTTTGCTTGATACGCCTATTTATTCTGATTTTAAATCTTGGATAAAAATAGGTAAAAATCACTATAGATTTGCATTAAACGCCAAAGAGATGGTTGAATTTATTTATGATTCTAAAGAAGGTTTGTTAAAGTGTATAGGAAGTTCTAGATGCAAAGATTTGATATAAGATATTATGAACTTGCAATTTGTGGTTTGTATTTGGATAATTTAACTTTTCATAGTTTTGATGAAATCAAACCTTTAACACAAGTATTAGTGGATTTAAAAACTAAAAAAAACCTTAAAGCTATCGTGCTTAAAGAATGTCAAAAACCTGATTTTAAAACCGTAGAAATTAAAGAAATTACAGGGTATTTTCTAACTCCTTTGCAATTTGAATTAGCAAATTTTATTGTTTATTATTATGCTTCAAAACTTGGTTTTGTTTTGGGATTTTTTGAAACTAGTCCTAAGTATGAATGTCAAAAAATGTTTTTTAAAGATACCCCTAAGCTAAGCAATCAACAACAAAATGCCTTAAGTTTTCTTCAAAAAGAAAATAATTCCTTGCTTTTTGCTGATACGGGTAGTGGCAAGACTGAAATTTATATTTCTTTGATAAAAGAGTGTTTGGAACAGGGTAAGCAAGCTTTGCTTTTGATGCCAGAAATCGCACTTACTCCACAAATGAAAAAGCGTTTGGAAGTGTATTTTAAGGATAATTTTTTCCTGTGGCATTCTAAAATTTCAAAGAAAAAAAAGCAAGAATATTTAGAGCGTTTTTGCAAGGGAGAAGTGCTTTTAGTAGCGGGTGCAAGATCGGCTTTGTTTTTGCCTTTTAGAAATTTAGGACTTATTGTAGTAGATGAAGAACATGATAATTCTTACAAGGCTTCTAGTCAGCCTTTTATCAATGCAAGAGATTTAGCACTTTTTTTGGGTCAAAAAAATAATATTAAAGTGGTTTTAGGTTCTGCAACCCCATCTTTGACGAGTTTTTACAAACAAAAAAGTTTTAGACTAAAAGGAACTTTTTTTGAGAGCAAAAAACATTTTTTATATGATGAAAATGAGCTTGGTATAACACCTATGCTTTTAAGCGAATTAGAAAAAAGTTTAAAACATCAAAAACAAGCTATAGTGTTTTTACCTACAAGGGCTAATTTTAGGCAAATCATTTGCAAGGATTGCGGAGAAACGATAAAATGTCCTTTTTGTTCTATTGCTATGAGTATGCATAAAAAGAAAAATGTTTTAAAATGTCATTATTGTAATTATACTTCTTTAATAGAGCAAAATTGTCCAAGTTGTAAAGGAGAAATGTTAGAAGCTAGAAAAATGGGGACTGCTGAACTTTTAGAGCTTTTGCAAAATGCTTTGCCTTTAGCAAAAATAGCAAAATTTGATAGCGATGAAATCACAAGCGTTAAAAAGCTTAATACTATTTTAAAAGACTTTAATGAAAATAAGATCGATATACTTATTGGCACCTCTATGCTTGCTAAAGGGCATGATTATCATAGTGTGGATTTGAGTGTGATTTTAGGACTTGATGAGTATTTGTTGCGTCCTAGTTTTAGAGCGAGTGAAGAAACTTTAGCTTTAGCTATGCAAGTTGCAGGTAGGGCAGGGCGTAAAGGTGAAGCAAGAGTGCTTTTACAAACAAAAAATAGAGCTTTTTTTGAAAAGTATATAGAGGATTATGATGCTTTTTTAAAAGATGAGTTAGAAAATAGAAAAGATCTTTACCCTCCATTTAAACGCCTTTTAAGAGTTCTTATAGAAGATAAAGATCAACAATCCTCACAAAAGCTCTGCGAAAAACTTGCCTATCAATTTAAAAATATCAAACAAGTAGAATTGGTAGGCTATGGAATTTGTGGAGTTGAAATGCTGCATGGAAAATATCGTTTTTATTTATTGCTTAGAAGTGAAAATTATAAAGCTTTAGTGGCAATTGAAAATTATATTTTGCAATTTAAAAATGTAAGTGCGGATATTGATCCTATTGATTTTGTGTAAGTAAGATAATTATTTATCTTTGTATATCTTTTCAAATTCTTTATAATATTTCCAAGAGTCAATAATATGAGGATGTGTTTGTTTTAAATGATTTAGTTCATTTTCAAAAATATTAAAAAAAGTATAAATAAGTGATTTATTTTTTATAAAATAATCTATTACATCTTTTTCTTTCATCATTTTTGATTCTGTTTCATCTATGGTTATTTTAATTTGATATAAAAAATCATACAAATAATGTTTAATTGTTGAAAATAAAAGATTGTTTTGTTCTAATTGTTTAAAATCATTTTTATCAATATATACACCCATATCATTACATAGGTCGTTTTTTATAATTTCTTGTATTATGTCTATTTTTTCATGATTGATATGTTTTCTGTCTAAAATTATGGGAATGCTAGAAGTTTTATCAATATTGAAATTTTTATTATTTTTAGGAGTATTAATATAAAAGGTGTTATTAATATCTTTAGAATTTGCATAGAGTGTGATAGGAAAAAGATAGCGAATATAACCTCTAAATTCTTTAATTTTAAATAAATCTAATTTATCTTTATGGGGGGGGGTAAAATTAAAATTTATAGCAAGCAAATTCATAGTATCGAAGGCCTTTGATTGACGGATTTCTTCCATATCAAGATAGTATACATTGTCTTTGTTAAAATATTTTAATAAATAAGAGATGATAAAAACTCCTTGTTGTAGTTCGTTTATATCGATTTTAATTTTATGATTTTGATGAGTAAGATAGTCAATATAATAACGCCAATCATAAGTTAGATTAAATTCAGAGGGATAGTTTCTTAAAACTTTACTCCAATCTCTTCCCCAGTTGTGCTTTAAAATTCCTATTGGATCGCGAACTCCGCAAATAATTTTAGAGTTAAAATCCAATAAAGATAGATATTTATCAAAATAAGGTAGATTAATTTCTGATATATTAATAGCATATTGAGTAATCGTATTGTCATTTAGACACATGTAATTAAGACAATATCTTTCTTTGGCATCAGGTGGTAAAACCCAGGAGGCAAAACAAGTTACATCGCAACATTGATTAAGGTATCTTAAAAATGCTGCTGCTCCAACGCCAT
This sequence comes from Campylobacter sp. BCW_6889, assembly GCF_001762535.1. Classification (NCBI taxonomy): domain Bacteria; kingdom Pseudomonadati; phylum Campylobacterota; class Epsilonproteobacteria; order Campylobacterales; family Campylobacteraceae; genus Campylobacter; species Campylobacter sp. BCW_6889. Next base: position 49,991 of record NZ_MJWZ01000019.1, read on the forward strand.
GTGGAGAAATATAGATAAATTTATAGTGTTTAGGTAGGGGTAAATTTAAATCCCAGGCTAATTCTGCACAATGTCGACTAGCATCTATTTCTATGAAATTAGGATTGATTAAAGGTGGATAAGGATGTTTTGTTGATAAATATCTATTCTTAAATTCGCTAGAATTGAGCCAAGTGCAAATTGTTTCAATATTTTTCAAAACAAAGGTAAAAAATTTTTCATTATTTGAATTTTTTAAAGCTTGTAAAAGAATTTGAGCTAGGGTTGGAGTTAGGTTATTTTTTATATAGAGTAAAAGATTTTGCATATAATCTCTTTTAATTGTATTTAATTTATATATAATTCATAAATATTTAAATATCATGAAATTTAAATATATTATCAAAAATAAACTTTAATTAAAGCAATAAAAAGTTAAAATTTGATATTAAAATTTTTTTAAAGAGTGAAGTTATGGAGTATAAAAGATTCAAAACCAGACAAATCAAAGTAGGAGATGTTTTAATAGGCGGTGATGCACCCATTTCAGTTCAATCTATGCTTTTTACTAAGACAAGAGATATAGAAGGTTCTTTAGAGCAAATCAATCGTCTTTATTTTGCAGGAGCAAATATAGTGCGTTTGGCGTGCTTGGATATGGCCGATGCAAGGGCTTTAAAAGAGATTAAAGCTAAAAGTCCTTTGCCTTTAATTGTAGATATTCATTTTAATCATAATTTGGCTGTATATTGTGCTGAATTTATCGATGGAGTGCGTATAAATCCTGGCAATATAGGTTCTAAAGAAAATATCAAAGAAGTGGTAAAAGCATGTAAAGAACAGGGTATCCCTATACGCATCGGTGTAAATCACGGCTCCATAGAAAAACAATTTAGCAATAAATTTGGCTATGGTGTCGATGCTATGCTAGAAAGTGCGATGTATAATATCAAGCTTTTAGAGGATTTAGACTTTTTTGATATTAAAATTTCCATGAAGACTTCAGATGCTCAAAAAACTATAGAAGCTTATGAGAGATTAAGACCGCTTTGTGATTATCCTTTTCACTTAGGGGTAACTGAAGCAGGAACTAAATTTCATAGCACTGTAAAAAGTTCTATAGCTTTAGGAAATTTACTTCTTAAAGGTATAGGCGATACTATGCGTGTTTCTATGACGGGTGAGCTTGAAGAGGAAATTCGTGTAGCAAGAGCGATTTTGCAAGATAGTGGAGTGCAAAAAAGCGGAGTAAATATCATCTCATGTCCAACTTGCGGTAGGATTCAAAGTGATTTGTTAAGCGCGATTAAAATCGTAGAAGAAAAAACCAAGCATATAAAAGAACCTTTAAATATCAGTGTTATGGGTTGTGTAGTAAATGCTTTAGGTGAAGCTAAGGGCGCTGATGTGGCTATAGCCTTTGGGAAAAATCAAGGACTTGTTATAAGACATGGTGAAGTTGTAGCTAAATTAAAAGAAAGTGAACTTGTAGATAGATTTTTAGCTGAAGTTGAAGATGAGGTTAAAAGTAGGACTGTAAAAGAATAAAAGCCAAGAAGCAAGGTTTAACCTTGCTTTTAGAATGGCCATATCGCTTCTATAACTTTGCTACCCCAAGGTTTTCTTGTGCTTCTATCCACTTCACCTTCTGTTTTATAAAGAATTTTAGCATCTGCTATATATTTACTATCTATAGTATTGTCTTGACCGATGTCATAAGGACGAATAACACCGCTTAATTGTATGATTTGTTTCTCTCCGTTGATTAAAAGCTCTCTTGAGCCTTCGATAAAATAATTACCATTTGATAAAATTTTAATTACACGCGTTGAAATTGTAGTCTTGAAACTTTCATTTCTGCTTTGTGAGCCTGTTCCTGTGTAGTTGTTTGAACTATTGGTTTGAAAGCCTATATTAGAATAAGCATTGACTTTATTAAGAGCATTAGCTACCACTCCTGAACTTCCTGTTAAAGCACCTCCGCCTAAATTTGAGGTATTAGTTCTACTTGTTGCTTTATTAGCTTGTGTGCTTTGAGTGGTACTTTCTTGTATAACAACTGTAACTAAATCATTTACATTCATAGCTTTTTTATCTGAAAATAAAGGATTATCCCCTTTGCCAAAAAGCGATCCTGGTGCACTTTCTACATTATTACTTTGTTTTGGTGCAAGTTCTTCTACATAAGCAGGTGGTTTCATTGAAATTTGCGGATCAACCGTTGCAGAACAACCAAAAAATGCAAACGGTAACACATAAAATAAAACTTTTTTCATTTTCGTCCTTTAAAATATGAATTTTTATTTTTCTTTGTTAAAATTAGAAAAAGCAAAGAGTGTTCCACATTTATAAATTCAAGGAGAAAATGATGGCAAATCTTTATTTGATGAGATCTAGAAGTGATGAGTTAAATACTATTATTAGTACAAATTTGCTTAAAAATTATAGCAAAATTTACAAAAATATCGCAATTTATTGCCCTGTAATATACATACATCGCGTCCCTGTTTTGCAAGGTTGGTTGGAAGAATTTAATATCAATCAAACTGTAAAAAGCGCTTATGGTTTTACCTTTAGAGAGGCAATGGAGGAATTTAGCAAAGATCCTCATAATTTTTTTAATGTTATTTTAGAAGAATACGAAGAGTTAAAACGCAAATACGATTTTGTGCTTGTAAATAGCTTTTGCGAATTTGGAATACTTGATGGATTTGATCTTAGTATAAAATTGGCTAAAAATCTTAATACCCCTATCGCTGCTATTATTAACGATGAAGATAAACTTATAGCTCAAAAATATTTCGATCATGCCCTAGATGGTCGTAATTATGTTTTGATTAATGAAAAATTTAATTTTGAAGAAGTGCAAAAGCTTGAAGAGTATGATTTTATAACTCCGCATCGTTTTAAATATGAATTGATTAAACAAAGCGTAAAAAATAAAAAAACTGTTGTTTTGCCAGAAAGTAATGATGAGAGAATTTTAAAAGCTGCTGAAATTTTATTAAAAAGTAAAGTTGTTGATCTTATTTTATTGGGTGATGAGGAAAAAATCAAACAAGATGCTGCTAGATTAAGTCTTGATTTAAGTACTATACAAATTATGAATCCGCTCAATTCAGAATATAATCAAGAATTTACTTCCATTCTTTATGAGGCAAGAAAATCTAAAGGAATGAGTTTAGAAGAGGCTAAGATGCTAGTTCAGGATAAAACTTATTTTGGAACTTTGCTTATACATACTGGAAAAGCTGATGCTATGGTTAGTGGAGCATCAACTACTACGGCTGAAACAATTCGCCCTGCATTGCAGCTTATTAAAACCAAAGAAGGTATTAGTTCTGTTTCGGGAATTTTCTTTATGGGGCTTGAAGATCAAGTTTTAGCTTTTGCGGATTGTGCTGTAAATCCAAGTCCAACTGCTGAACAGCTTGCAACTAGTGCTTATGTAAGTGCTATGACTGCTAAATCTTTTGGACTTGAACCAAGAATAGCTTTGCTTTCTTATTCTAGTGGTGATAGCGGTAAAGGGGAAAGTGTAGATCTTGTAAAAGAAGCATTAAAAATTGCTAAAGAAAAATACCCTGAGTTAAATATAGATGGTCCTATGCAGTTTGATTGCGCTTATGATCTAAAGACTGCGGCAAAGAAAATGCCAAATTCTAAGATAGCAGGCCATGCAAATGTATATATTTTTCCTGATCTTAATGCAGCAAATATTTGTTACAAAGCAGTTCAAAGAACCGCTAATGCTTTAGCAATCGGTCCTATTTTACAAGGTCTTAAAAAACCTGTTAATGATTTAAGTCGTGGATGTTTGGTAGATGATATTGTAGATACTGTTATTTTAAGTGCTATACAAGCTCAATAGAAAGGAATAATAAATGAAAATTTTAGTTTTAAATTCAGGTTCTTCATCGATTAAATTTAAATTTTTTGATAATAAAATCGTTAAAGCCAGTGGCTTAGTAGAGAAAATCGGAGAGCAAAATTCAAAAGTTATATTAAAAAATGTTTTAAATAATGAAAGTTTTGAAAGAGAATTAACAATAAATAATCACGAAGAAGGACTTAGTATAGTTAATGAGCTTTTTAAAGAATCAGGAATTTTAGCGGATTTAAATGCTCTTGATGGCTGTGGTCATCGTATAGTTCATGGGGGAAGAAATTTAAGTGAGCATTGTTTAGTAGATGACTATGTTCTTAAAGAGATAGATAGGGTTAGTATTTTTGCTCCTTTGCATAATCCTGCCCATTTAGCAGGTATAAAAACAATGATTAAAGCTGCACCTAGTGTTGCTAATGCAGCTATTTTTGATACAGCTTTTCATCGCACTATGCCTGATTTTGCTTATATGTATGCTTTGCCTTATGATTTTTATGATAAGCATAATATTAGAAGATATGGTTTTCATGGGACTTCCCATGCTTATGTTAGTTCTAGAGCGGCAAAATTTCTTCAAAAAGATCAAGATGAATTAAATGTTATCTCTGCTCATCTTGGAAATGGTGCAAGTGTATGTGCTATAGAAAAAGGTAAGAGTGTGGATACTTCTATGGGATTTACTCCGCTTGAAGGACTTATTATGGGAACGCGTTGTGGGGATATAGATCCTGCTATTTTACCTTTTATAAGTCATGTCAAAGGTTTAACTATAGAAGAAATAGACACACTGATGAATAAAAAAAGTGGAGTATATGGAATTTGCGGTTATAATGATTTTAGAGATATGGAACGAGAGATAAAGCAAGGTGATGATAAAGCACGTTTGGCTCTTGATATGTTTTGCTATCGTCTTGTAAAATACATAGGAGCCTACTTTGCTGTGTTGCCAAAAACCGATGCTATTATTTTTACAGGTGGCATAGGAGAAAATGATAGTTTGGTTCGACAAAAAGTATGTGAGAGATTAGCTCATCTTGGTATCGAGTTAGATTTTGAACTTAACAAACAAAGGATTTCGGGCGAAAGAATGATAAATCATGCAAATTCTAAAGTTAAAGTGCTTGTTATTCCTACAGATGAAGAATTAGAAATCGCTAGAATTACAGAAGAATTAATAAGCAATTGAAAGAGGTTTATATTTAGTAAAAATTAATTTTCTTTAGATAAAATTTTAATTAAAAAATAAAGCATGGATTATGAAAAAATTTAAAGAATTTAGCCTTCGTTTTTTATTTAAAGTATCAGAACAACCTGTTTTAGTGAAGGATTTATTAGAGGCAAATGCACTTTTTAATGACGGTATGCTTGTAGATCCTTCTAAGCTAAATTTTAATTTCAAAATTCTAAATTCTTATATTTATTTTGGTGTTTTTTGTGCTGTGGTTTTGTTACCATTGCTTTTAATTACTCATTATTTTTTAACAAAACTTGACTTTCATATAAGCATAGTGAGTGCTGTTATGGTTACTGCTTGTGTATTTATAGGATATGATATTTTTAAAGTTTATACTCGCAAAATAATCTCAAAAAAAATAATACAAAAAGCCTGGGCTTTGCATTTCCCTTATTTTGCTTATGAAAAATACTCTATAATGGCAGGTGAAATTTATAAGGAAGCCTTAAAAGAGGAAATTCCAAAAGCAAATTTAGAGCAGTATGTTTTAGATAAGATTATTCATTCTAAATAGTCTAAAATTTGATTTTGGAATCGCATATTTTCAAGCCTTCTTTTTAAATCTTTATTTTCTTCGTTTAAAACGCTTTCTTCTGTTCTTAATGTAGCAATTTCTCTACTAAGATAATAAATTTGATTTCTAATATAAATTTGTGGAGCAAATAAAAATAACGCAAAACTAACAAGTAAAGCCGCAAAAAGAAGATGATTGAAATTTAGGTTTCTATCTTCTTTGGTGGCATTAGAGTAGCCTTCTAATAAAACATTTTTTGCCTTTTGAGCATCTTCATCATTTTGTTGTTTTTCTTGGGCTTGATTGGATGGTTTTGGAAGTTCTTGTTTATTTTCTTGTGGTGTTATCTTTTTTTGTAAATTTTCCAAACTTTGTTTAATATCGGGTTGTTTTTTAATATCAGGTCGTTTTTCTATAGTTTGGGAATTTTGTATTTTAGGCTCAGTTTTTTGAATTTTTTCTATAGATTTTATAGATTCTTTTTTTTCTTTTTTATCTTGGATAGGATTTTGATCATTTTTTGTTTGAATTTTTGGTTTGGTTTGAATATTTTTTATCTCGTTTATTTTTTTTCTTCCAAACGAAAAAATCTTTTTAGTTTTTTTATTTTCTTCTTTTTTCCTTTCTTTCATTTTGGAAAAAAATTTTTTAGCAAGAGATTGCTTTTCTTCTAATTTAACATTGATCAGATCTTCTTTTAAATATATATTTGATTTTTTAGTATGTTTTGACTCATACTCTTCATCGAGTTCTTCTAAGAATTTATTAGGAGTCTTTTTTTTAAAACGACGTCTTAAAATATCATCGCTAGAAATTTCATCTCTTAAATCATCATCAAGCGGTTTGCCTTGATTTATAGCGCGAGAAAATTTCAGCATTTTTTGGCGTATGTTTTGGCGTTCTTTTATAAAATCATCTTCTAGCATTATTTATTGTCCAAATTATTAAAATAAAAAGCCCGCATTTTAGCACAACTAGAGCGAGAATTTTTTAAAAGTTCTTCCTTGCTTGCACTTATAGCTTTTTTGGTTATTATTTGCCCTAGGCTATGGTTATTTCCACATTCGCAACGCATTATTTTTTCATCACAAATGCAGTTTTTTGACCATTTTTTGAAAAAATTTTTTACTATTCTATCTTCCAAAGAATGAAAACTAATGATTGCTAAAATGCAATTTTTTGGTTTTAAATTTTCTAAATGCCCAAGAAAATCTTTAAGCACTTTAAGTTCTTGATTTACTTCTATTCTAATGGCTTGAAATGCTAAAGTGGCTTTGGAAATTTTTCTATGATTTTGTTTGCCTTTTCCTATGATTTGATAAAGTTCCTTGGCGCTTTTGATTGGATTTTTACTTCTTTCTAGGCAAATTTTTTCAGCAATAAAATGTGCATCGTGCAATTCTCCATAATCTTTAAAAATGGAAGTTAATTGCTCTTTTGTATAAGCATTAATAATCTCATAAGCCGATATTTTGGAGTTTTGATTCATTCTCATATCCAAAAAGTCAGAATTTACACTAAAACCTCTTTCGTTATTATCGAGTTGAAATGAAGAAACTCCAATGTCTGCTAAAATGCCTCTTAATTCTTCTTTATGTGAAATTTTTTCTAAAACTTCACTAAAATTACTTTGTATAAAAGTTATCCTATTGTGAAAATCTTTAAGACGTTTTTTAGAAAATTCTAAAGCTTGTTGATCTTGATCACAAGCAATGAATTTAAGATCAGGATGATTTTTAAGCAAAGCTTCACTATGTCCGCCAAATCCTAAAGTGCAGTCTAAAAAATAACCTGTTTTAAGATTTTTAAAAATCTCTTGAACTTCATTAAGCAAAACTGGGATATGAGGAATTTCCAAAATCAATCCTAATAAATTTTTATAAGCTATAATTATAACTAAATTTCATTGTAAAAATCATAAAATTTAAAGAACAAATATTTTTTGGTAAAAATTTTATAATTAAACTCCACTTAAACACTTCTACGATACAATATCTAGTTTAAATTTAATCAAGGAATGATATGCTTACTTGGATGCAACATCACAAAAAATATCTTGTTGTTACTATATGGGTTAGTACTATAGCTTTTGTTGGCGCTGGCTTTTTAGGTTGGGGTGCTTATGATTTTAATCTCAATAGAAGTTCGAGTGTTGCAACCGTAGGAAATGAAAAGATAGGTTTTAGCGAATTTGATACTAGATATAGACAAATTTTAAGTTATTATAATCAAATTAGCAATGGTGCTTTAACTCCAGAAAATGCTGAGCAACTAGGCATTAAAAATATAGCTTTAAGCTCTCTTGTTGAAGATAAGCTTTTGTTAAATTTTGCTAAAGATTTGGGTATTGGCGTAAACGAGAATGAAATTTTACAAAAACTTGCAAATACTAGAGAATTTCAAGATCCTACAGGGGATTTTAACAAAACGATTTATTATAAACTTTTAAATGCCAATAATTTAACTCCAAAAGATTATGAAACACAACTTGCAAATGAAGTAATTACCGATAAACTTAATCAAATTTTTAATATTCCTAGCAAAGATGAGGAATTAAAAATGTTAGCTTCTAGTTATTTCATGCAAGATGCTTTAAGTATTGCAAAAATTGATTATGACAAAAAAAATATTGAGATTAACGAAGAGGGTTTAAAAAAGCTTTGGAATAAACATAAAGAAGATTATAAAACTAAAAAAATATATGAAATTTCAACTTATTTTTTGCCAGTTAGCAATGAGAAAATTGACGACAAAGAATTAGAAAAATTTTATAATCAAGATGAAAATAAACTAAAATATAAAGATTTTGCAGGTAAAGTAATGGATTTTCAGTCTGCTAAAAATGAAGTTGCTAAAGATTATGCTTTAACACAACTAAAGAATGTGGCTAATGCTAAATTTTTAGATTTAAAAAATGGGAAAGATAATTTTCAAAAAGATCAAAATATTAGTGAATCTGATGTTTATTATCCAATTGATCTTTTGAATAAAGCTAAAAATGGAGATGTTTTACGACCAGCACCTTATAATAACGGATATATCATAGTTAAACTAAATAAAGTAGATCCTATAAGAAATAAAACTTTTGAAGAAGCTAGAGAAGAAGTTTTACCTATGTATTTAAGCGAACAAGCTAGAAAAAATTTAGAAGAAAAAGCTAAAAATAGTTTAGTAAATTTTAAAGGAGATGATATAGGCTTTGTAAGTCGAGATAGTTCTCGCGAGAGTGTAAAGCTTAGCGATAAGATATTAAATGATTCTGAATTTGCTTATTTTTTAATGAATGTATTTAATACCGATCAAAATAGTTCTTATGTGATCATTAATGACAATAAAGCAATATTATATAAAATAAATAAACAAAAATTAGATATGAACTCCGATAAATTTAAACAATACAAAACTATGCTTGAGCAAAATTTGCAAAATTTAAAAGCAAATGAGCTTAAGCAAGAACTTGTTGATGAACTTAAAAAGATATATCCAATAAAAATTTATTATAAAGGGAATTGATTTTGAATATATTAGGAATTGACTTAGGCTCAACCCAGACTTGTGCCATTATTGCTCAAAAAGATGAAGATGGATTAAAAATTATTGGTTTTTCCAAGTCAAAAACCAACGGGGTTAAAAAAGGTGCCATTACCAATATAGAGCTTGCTTCTAAATCTATTGAAGAAGCTGTTAGAAGTGCTGAGATGATGAGCGGAGTTCATTATGATAAGGTTGTGGTGTCTATATCAGGTGCTTATACTAAAAGCGTTGATAGTGTAGGTGTTGTTAATATTCCAAATCATGAAATAGGCATTAAAGAAATTCATCGTGCTGTAAGTACAGCTAAGCATACTGCCAATCTACCAAGTGGTTATGAAATTATTCATGTTTTGCCTTATAATTTTAAGGTTAATGATCTTGAACATGTTGATGATCCTTTGGGAATGAGTGGCAATCGTTTAGAAGTTTCAACCCATATAGTGATTTCACAAGAATCTCATATTAAAAATCTTAAGAAAGCGGTTGAATTAGCTGATTTAAGAGTGGATAATATAGTTCTTTCAGGATATGCTTCAGCTATAGCTTGTTTAGATGATAGCGAAAAGGAATTAGGCGCTGTTTTGATTGATACGGGTGGAGCGATTTGTGATATGGTTGTTCATACTGGAAATTCAATTAGATACAATGATTGTTTGCAAATTGGCTCGATTAATATCACCCAAGATTTATCAATGGCATTGCATACACCTTTAAAAGAAGCAGAAAAAATCAAGCTTAATTATGCAGCTCTTTCGCAACAGCCTAACACCCTTATACAAATTCCTTCAATGGGCGATGAAAGAAAGGTTAATGAAGTTTCTTTGGATATTATTTCAAACGTAATTTATGCAAGAGCGGAAGAAACTTTGATGATTTTGGCAAAAATCTTAAGTGATAATCGTTATGCCAATGCTATAGGTGGTGGAGTTGTTTTAACAGGTGGAATGACTAAGTTAGCAGGTATTGATGAGCTAGCTCCTGCAACATTTGATAATCGCTCAGTTAGACTGGCTACTGCAAGAAAAGATTTGATTACTGGTTTTAGTGAAATTTTTAATGATCCTGAAAATACTTGTGCTATAGGACTTTGTTTATATGGAGCAGGGTATTTTACGCCTTATGAACTTGATTCTAATGAAAAATTAAGATATAAAGGGGAAATTGAAAATTTTAATCGTCAAATTAAACAAGATATTGTTTTGCAAAAAGATGCAGAAAGTGAAATAAAATCTGATTTTTTTGATGAAAATTTGCAAGAAAATGATACAATTGCAATACAAGAACAATTAGATTTTAAAGAGCCAAAAGAAAAAAAACCTAGCGTTTTTTCAAATATCTGGCATAAAATTATGAATCAATTTTAACAAGGAGAAATTTTTATGAGTGAATTTTTAGTAGAAGAAATGCAACATAATAAAGGTGCAAAAATTAAGGTTATAGGCTGCGGTGGCGGTGGCGGTAATATGATCAACCATATGGTTAAAATGGGATTAAATGATCTTGATTTAATTGCAGCAAATACTGATGCACAAGCTATTTCAATTTCATTAGCAAAAACTAAAATTCAACTTGGCGAGAAAAAAACTAAAGGTTTAGGCGCTGGTATGCTTCCTGAAGTAGGCGCAGAAAGTGCTAGAGAAAGTTTTGAAGAAATAAAAGCAAGTCTTAGTCAAAGTGATATTGTATTTATTGCTTCAGGTTTTGGTGGAGGTACTGGAACGGGTGCCACTCCAGTTATTGCACAAGCAGCTAAAGAGATTGGAGCTTTAACTGTTTCTGTTGTAACTATGCCTTTTGCATTCGAAGGAAAACAAAGAAAAAAACTTGCTGAAAGCGGTCTCCTTGAGCTTAAAAAAGAAAGTGATTCTATTCTTGTAATTCAAAATGAAAAATTATTGAGCATTATTGATAAAAAAGCAGGCATTAAAGATGCTTTTAGATTGGTTGATGATATTTTAGCTCGTGCTGTAAAAGGTATGGTGTCTATCTTGCTTGATAATGGAGATATTAATGTTGACTTTGCGGATGTAAGAACCATCATGAGTCATCGCGGACTCGCGCTTATGGGTGTTGGTAGTGCTAGTGGTGAAAATGCTATAGAAGAGGCCCTTTCAAACGCTATAGAATCTCCTTTGCTTGATGGAATGGATATTAAGGGTGCCAAGGGAGTTATTTTACATTTTAAAACAAGTTCTAATTGCTCTTTGTTTGAAATTTCGGCAGCAGCAAATAGTATACAAGAAATTGTTGATGAAAATGCTAAGATTATTTTTGGTTCTACCACAGATGATAGCATGGAAGATAGAGTTGAAGTAACTATTATTGCGACAGGATTTGAAGATAAAGATACAGTAGCTAAAAAATCTACCGAAGAAGCTCAAGCTTCTAGGAAAAATCCTTATTTAAGTCTTAAAAAGGTAAGCGGTGGTTACGATGAAGAGATAATGGCGCAAATTGAAACACCAACTTTCTTGCGTCGTCAAATGGATTAAAATTGATTTTTAAAGCAAGATTGAGTCAAATCTTGCTTTTTGTAGTTTAAATTTCTCTCCTAATAATCTTTCAAATATTTATTTTTCTTTGTTTTTAAAAGTTGGAACACTCTTTGCTTTTATAGCTATAAAATCTTAATTTTATAGGTGAAAATATGCAAAATGGATATTATCAAGCAACTGGTGGAATGGTAACTCAGTTTAATAAACTTGATGTGATTACTAATAATCTTGCCAATATTAATACAAGTGGATACAAAAGAGATGATGTGGTTATTGCAGATTTTAAAAGGATTTTTAAAGAAACTCAGGATGAGTTGCCTATAGAAAATCACACAAGAGATGCATCTCGTTTTGTAAATACTACAATAGATGGAATCCCGCAAGTTTCTCAAGAATATACGGATTTTAGCCTAGGTTCTTTAAAGGCCACAAACAATCCTTTGGATTTGGCAATGACTAGAGAAGATGCTTTTTATTTGGTTCAAACCAAAGATGGAGAAGTAAGATTAACTAAAGATGGAAATTTTCAACTTGATGATGAGGGTTATTTGGTAAATAAGCAAGGATACAAGGTATTAAGTAGTGATTATTTTAATAATCCTCAGAATGCTGGCATACGCATTCCTAATGGTGCTGTTCAAATTAGCGTTGATAAAAACGGAAGCATTGAGGTTGATGGAGCTCAAAATGCAAGATTATTTGTAGCACAAGTAGATGATATAAGAGCTTTGCAAAAAGATGGGGATAATGTCTATAAAATAGATGATCTAACCCGCATTAGAGATTTGGAAAACTCCAATGCTATTCGCCAAGGTTTTTCTCAGGGATCAAATGTTAATCCAGTTACTGAAATGGTAGGACTGATTGAAGCAAACAGAATGGTAGAAATGTATCAAAAAGTTATGACAGCTCATATGGATGACTTAAATCAAGAAGCTATCAATAAGCTTGCAGCTGTTAAATAATTTAAAATAAAATAAAAAAAGGATTAAAAATGATGAGATCACTTCATACTGCTGCTACGGGAATGGTAGCGCAGCAAACACAAATTGATGTTACTTCAAATAACATCGCCAATGTTAATACAGCAGGTTTTAAGAAAAGTCGCGCAGAATTTGCTGATCTTATGTATCAAGTTATGAAGTATGCAGGAACTTCAACTTCAGCTACTACTCTTTCTCCTTCGGGTATAGAAGTGGGTGTGGGTGTGCGTCCAACAGCGGTAACTAAAGTTTTTACTGAAGGAAATTTAAAATCAACAAGTACTGATGGTCTTGATATGGCTATTGCAGGTAATGGGTTTTTTCAAATACAACTTCCTGATGGCACTATAGGATATACTAGAAATGGGCAATTTACAAAAGATAATGAAGGCAATATTGTAAATTCAGATGGTTATAGACTTTTACCTGAAATGACAATACCTGAAGGCGCAACAGCAATTAATGTTGCTACAGATGGAACCGTTTCTGTAATGCTACCAGGGGAGCAACAAGAAACTCAAATTGGCCAAGTGGAGCTAGTTCAGTTTATAAATCCAGCGGGTCTTCATTCTATGGGTGATAATCTTTATCTTGAAACAGGAGCAAGTGGTGCACCTGTTGCGGGTATAGCAGGACAAGATGGACTTGGAACAATAAGACATGGATTTATAGAACTTAGTAATGTTCAGCTTGTTGAAGAAATGACAGATCTTATCACAGGACAAAGGGCTTATGAAGCGGGTTCTAAGGCAATTACAACAAGTGATGATATGCTAGGAATTGTAAATCAACTTAAGCGATAGTTGATATAAAATAAATATTTTTAATTCTTTTTTAGTTTAATGGCGTGTTAAACGCCATTAAATTTTTAGCAAGAGTAGCAAGTTTTAAATTCATAAGCAGTTGGACGAGCTTCTACTGGCCAAACTTGTGTTTCAAATTTTAAATGCTGATAGTCATCGATAAAAATATCGCTCATTACAGGTTTTAAATAAGAATTATGTCGGATTAAAGCTTCTAAACTTCCTCTTAGAGTATGTGGTAATTGCTCTATCCCTTTTTCACGTATTTCATCCAAAGTAAGATCAAATAAATTTTCATCCATAGGACCTACAGGAATGGTTTTATTTTTGATTCCATCAAGCCCTGCCATTAAAAGACTAGCAAAAGCTAAATAAGGATTAGCAGTACTATCAGGGAAGCGAATTTCTATACGAGCTGAATTTTTACCTATGCCATAAGGAACGCGACAACTTGCTGATCTGTTTTGACAAGAATAAGTTAAAATACAAGGAGCTTCAAAGCCAGGAACTATTCTTTTGTAAGAGTTGGAACTTGGATTTGTAAAAGCTGCGACACTTCTAGCATTTTTTAAAATTCCACCTATATAATTTATAGCAGTTTGACTAAGTCCACTGTATCCATCTTTATCGTAAAATAAATTTACCCCATCTTTCCATAAGCTCATATGAACATGCATACCATTGCCATTATCTCCGTATAAAGGTTTTGGCATAAAAGTGGCAGTTTTGCCATTTAAATGAGCTACCATTTTTACAACATATTTATAAATTTGAACATTGTCAGCTGCTTCTACAAGCGTGCCAAAATTTACTCCTATTTCAGCTTGTCCTTGTGCAACTTCATGATGATGAACAAAAGTTTTAAGACCTACTTTTTCAAGGGTTTGAACCATTTCAGAACGAATATCTACTAAAGAATCAATTGGCTGAACTGGAAAATATCCACCTTTGTTTCTTGGCCTGTGTCCAGTATTGTAGCTATCGGTAAATTCTCTATCATCATTCCACTCTCCTTCTTCGGTATCAACTTCATACTTAGAACAATGAGTAGTATCAACTATTTTTACACTATCAAAAACAAAGAATTCATTTTCTGGTCCAAAGTAAGCAGTATCAGCTATGCCACTATTTTTAAGGTATTCCATTGCTTTTTTTGCTATGCTTCTTGGACATTTTTCATACATTTGTCCTTTGTAAATATCATACACATCACAAAATACTATGATAGTAGGATCAGCTGTAAAAGGATCTAAAAAAGCACTTTGAGCATCAGGTTTTAAAATCATATCTGATTTTTCTATAGGTTGCCATCCATGGATTGAGCTTCCATCAAATGGAATGCCAGTTTGAAATGTTTCTTCATTGATTGCATGAAGATTATAGGTAATATGATGCCAAGTTCCTATCATATCTGTAAAACGAAAATCAACAAAAAGCACTTCATTTTGTTTGCAAAATTTGAAAAAATCATCTATATTATTAACAAATTTTCCCATATTTTTACTCCTTTATGTAATTAAATTTATAAAATTATATCATAAAATTTTTAATTAAGATTTAATTAATATATTTTTTTTAATAAATTTAAAAATTTAATTTAAAAAGATTAAAAAATAAAAATTTATATTTTTGTTTTAGATAAAATTGATTATAATTTTAAGCAATTATTGAAAATCTAGATTTAAAAAAGGGAAAAAAATGACTCAAGAAGAGCTTGATGCTTTGATGAATGGTGATGTTGATCTTGATTCAGAGACAGAAGCAGAGGTAAAAACCGAAGAATCGAATACCGAAGAAGATGCTTTGATGTTAGAAGATGTCAAAATAGCTGATTACAAACCTAATCCTAGTGTAGTATGGCCACCACCCCCACCAAATCAGGAACATAAAGTTGTACATCAGTTAGATGATGTTACAAAAGATAGCGAGCTTAAAGCAACGGAAATGATGGATAAGCTTGAAAGTATTAATAATTTTTTTGCGGATTCTGAAAGTTTACTCAAAGAAATAAATAAAGCAATAGAAAAAAATATTGATATTTTTTCCAAACTTAATGAAAAATTTCCTAATGTAGAAAGTTTCAGTGAAGCTTTAGAATTAAACAATCAAGCTAAAAAAAGTTCTAGGGAGATTGTCGGAAATCTTCAAAGCGGACAAGATGAAGTGATGATGGCAATGGATGCAATGCAGTATCAAGATATACATCGTCAAAAAATCGAACGTGTTATTAATGTAATGCGTGCTTTAAGCCGTTATATGAGTTCTTTATTTGAAGGTAAAATTGATGATAAAAAACGTGTAAGTTCTGCAGTGCATATTGAAGGTGATAGCACTACTGATGTTGTAAGTAATGATGATATAGAAGCTTTAATTGCAAGTTTAGGGCAAAAATGATCATTCCTGAAATAGTAGCTCCTGCAGGAAATTTCACAAAATTAAAAATTGCTTTAGCTTATGGTGCAGATGCGGTTTATGCGGGTGTGAATAATTTTTCTTTAAGATCACGTACTGCAAGAGAATTTAATTATGAAAGTTTTGAAGAAGCTATTAAATATACCCATGAGCGTGGTAAAAAAATTTATGTCACTTTAAATGGTTTTCATCTAAGCTCTCAAATTGAAGGCTTAAAAAGACATATATTAAAATTACGTGAGATGAAACCCGATGCTTTTATTGTAGCTTCTGTTGGAACTATGCGTCTTGTTAAAGAGCTTGCACCTGAAATTTCTTTACATGTTTCTACTCAGGCGAATATTTTAAATTATTTAGATGCTCAAGTTTATAAGGATATGGGCGCTAAAAGGGTTGTAATTGCGAGAGAATTAGGGCTTAAAGATGCTAAAGCTTTAAAAGAAAATTGCGATATTGAACTTGAAGCCTTTGTGCATGGTTCTATGTGTTTTGCTTATTCTGGGCGTTGTTTAATAAGCTCTGTGCAAAGTGGAAGAATGAGTAATCGTGGATCTTGTGCAAATGATTGCAGATTTAATTATGAGCTTTATGCTAAAAATCCAGAAAATGGTACTTTATTTCGTTTAGAAGAAGATGAAAATGGTACTCATGTTTTTAATTCCAAAGATTTAAATCTTTGTTCTTATATAGAAAAAATCATGCAAGAAAATTGTATCAGTGCTTTTAAGATAGAAGGACGCACCAAAAGCGAATATTATGTTGCGCTTACAACAAGAACTTATAAAATGGCTATACAGGATGTTTTAGAGGGTAAGTTTGAGTCAAACAAGTATGAAAAAGAGATTGCTACGCTTAAGAATCGTGGTTTTACAGATGGCTATCTTGTTTCGCGTCCTTTAGAAAAAACCGACACACAAAATCATAATACAAGCATAGAAGAAGGCTCTCATCAAGTGCATGCTATAAGCGAAGATGGAAGCTTTTTTAAATGCAAAGGAAAAATCGTTTTAAACACGCCTTATGAAATTTTAGCTCCTTTAGGCGATGTGATTCAAACTTGTGACAATGAACTAGGTAAAATTTATCAAAAAGAGGATAAATATTTTATAGAGTTTAAAAAACTCATTGCTAAAAACAATAAAGAATTTAGTGAAATTCATAGCGGTAATGAACATGAAATTCAATTACCAAGTAAAATCAGTGCATTAAGTTTTTTAAGAAAGGAAATATAGATGAATTTTGTTTCTATTTTAATGGGAAGCAAGAGTGATTATGAGACTATGAAAGAGGCTGCTAAAACTTTAGAAAGTTTTGGGGTAAAGTATGAACTTATTATCTCATCAGCTCATCGTAGCCCAAAAAGAACAAAAGAGTATATTACAAATGCTGAAGAAAAAGGTGCGAAAGTTTTTATAGCAGCAGCTGGAATGGCAGCGCATTTGGCTGGAGCTGTTGCAGCTTATACCACAAAACCTGTTTTAGGAGTGCCTATGCCAGGAAGTAATCTTGCAAGTATGGATTCTTTGTTTTCTACGGTGCAAATGCCTAGTGGAATTCCTGTAGGAACTTTAGCTATTGGTAAGGCTGGAGCAATCAATGCTGCTTATTTGGCTATGCAAATTTTAGCTATTTATGATGTTGATTTAGCACAAAAACTTAAAGAAGATCGTCTTGAAAAAGAAAAAAAACTTGTATCTGATTCAAAAGAAGTAGAAGTTTTATTATAAGGGATAAAAATGCAAACCTATCTTGAACTTGAAGAATTTTGTAAACTTGTGCATTTAAATGAAGATGTGGTTAAAGGTATGATGGCTAATGGGGCTTTAAATTTTAAAGAAGAAGAGGGTAAAATTTACATCGAAGCTCATCAAGGTACTTTTAGTGTGGTGCCTAGTGCTGCAAAATCTCAACCTGCAATGGTAAATTCAATGACTTTAGCAGGGGAAAGTTTTGTTGAAAAAACAATAGGAACTATTTTAAATTTACATGAAAAAGTTTTAGATGCTAAAGATGAAACACTTGAAGCATTAAAAAATGAGAATAAATTTTTAAAAGATGCTCTTTATTCTATGCAAGAACTTTATGATGAAGATAGAAAAACTATAGAAACCTTAAACAATGAGTTAAAACATGCGCGTGAAGAGATAGAATTTCTCAAACGTAAATATAAATTAATGTGGAGTAAAACTGCAGAAATTTTTGGAGCTAAGACAGAGCCTGATTTGGAAATGAATAAAAATTTAGAAAAACCTATTGAAAATATGGAACGATAAAGAGAGATACAATGACTTTTTCACAAATGATACTTAATTTACAAAATTATTGGCAAGAGCAAGGTTGTGCGATTATGCAACCTTATGATATGCCAGCAGGTGCAGGAACCTTTCATCCAGCAACTTTTTTAAGAAGTTTAGGAAAAAAACCTTGGGCAGCTGCTTATGTGGCTCCAAGTAGAAGGCCTACTGATGGACGTTATGGTGAAAATCCTAATCGCTTAGGTGCTTATTATCAATTTCAAGTTTTGATTAAACCTAGCCCTGATAATATTCAAGAATTATATCTTAAAAGTCTTGAAAATTTGGGTTTTGATTTAAAAAGTCATGATATTCGTTTTGTTGAAGATAATTGGGAGAGTCCAAGTTTGGGTGCTTGGGGTTTAGGCTGGGAAGTATGGCTTGATGGTATGGAGGTTACTCAATTTACTTATTTTCAGCAAGTTGGCGGTATAGCAGTAGATTTAGTAAGTGCTGAAATTACCTATGGCCTTGAAAGAATAGCCATGTATCTTCAAAATGTTGATAATGTTTATGATATAGTTTGGAGTGAATTTAATGGAGAAAAAATTAAATACGCAGATGTGCATAAGCAAAGTGAATATGAATTTAGTAAATACAATTTTGAAGTAAGTGATGTTAAAATCTTAAATGAGCAGTTTGAAAATTCTTACAAAGAATGTAAAAATATTTTAGAACAAGGACTAGCTTTACCTGCTTATGATTATTGTATGCTTGCTGCACATACTTTTAATCTTTTAGATGCAAGAGGAGCAATTTCTGTAGCACAAAGACAAGATTATATGTTAAAAATTCGTGAGCTTTCAAAAAATTGTGCTGAAATTTATAAGAAAAATTTAAATGAAGCTGAGTGAAATTTATAATTTTTTAGATCAATTAAGTCCCTTTAATATCCAAGAATCATGGGATAATAGTGGAATTTTGCTTGGAGATAGGGATAGTGAAATTTCAACTGTTTATTTAAGTTTAGATATTGATGAAAATATCATTAAAGAAGCGAGTGAAAATTCTTTAATTATCACACACCATCCTTTGATATTTAAAGGTTTAAAAAATTTGTATGATAAGGCTTATCCTAGGGCTTTTATTAAAGAAATGATTTGTAAAAATATTTCTTTAATCAGCATGCATACAAATTACGATTTAAGTCATTTAAATACTTATTTTGCGGAAGAAATTTTAGGTTTTAAAATTTCTTTTAAAGACGAATTTTTGATTTATGTAGAAAATTCTATGTCTTTTGAAGCTTTGTGTGACTGGGTGAAAAAAAAGTTAAATTTACAAATTTTACGTGTAAGTGATTGTGGTAAAAAAGACATTAAGCGTATTGCTATATGTACTGGAAGTGGCGGGGATTTAATTTCTAAAGTAGATGCGGATTGTTTTTTAAGTGGAGATTTTAAATATCATCAAGCTTTAGAGGCGCTTAGTAATCAAATCAGTCTTATTGATTTAGGTCATTTTGAAAGTGAGAGATATTTTTCTCAATGTTTAGCAAAAGACTTGAAAAATTTGCCGCTACAAGTTATAATAACAGTTTCAAAAAATCCATTTCAATATTTTTAAGGAAAATAAATGAATAAATATCTCGAACAATTAGTGCTTTTATCAAAAATAGATCAAGAAATTGATAGTTATGAACCAAAAATAGACAGTATTAATAAGACTTTAAAAGATGCTGAGTTAAAAATAGGAAAAATCAACACAGATTTAGAAAAAATCGATGAAGAAATTAAAGATATAGAAAATCAAAAAGTGCAAAATAATGCTCATATTTCCGAGTTTTCAGCAAAAATTAAAGAGCTTTCTAAAAAAAGTGGTGCAGTAAAAACAGAAAAAGAAGCTAATGCTTTAAAAATTGAAGAAGATATTGCAAAAGAGCAATTAGACGCTGCAAATGATGAAATTGTAAGACTAGATAAAATTTTAGAGAATAAAGAAACTTATAAAAAAGAACTTGAAGAAGAAAAAATCAAACAAGAGCAAAATATTAATGAGATTAGAGTAAGCATTAAATCTGAAATGGAAGTTCTTGAAAAAGATAGAATGAGTGTTTATGATAAAAAAACCAAACTTGTGGGCGAGATGAATCAAAAAGTTTTAAGTTTTTATGAGAAAATTCGCAAATGGGCGAAAAATACTGCTGTAGTTCCTGTTAAAAAACAAGCATGCTATGGATGTTTTATGAAAATTTACGATAAGACTTATCTGTCTGTTGTAAAAGGTGAAGAGATTGTAACTTGTCCTCATTGTGGAAGAATTCTTTATAAAGAGCAAGAAGAGCAAAATTGATCTTTTTTTATTATTTTTTAACTTGGACGGCATTTTTATTTTGTGCCGTCTTTATTCTTTTGCTTTCTTTTTTAAAATCCAAATACAAAATTAGTTTAAAATCTCGATTTTTTCTTTATAAAAATTTACATCAAGAAAAAGCTGATGTACATTTTCATGCTTGTTCTTACGGGGAGGTAAGAAGTATTAAAGCTTTGGTTTTGAAATTTGATTCAAGAATAACTACTATTACTCAAACAGGTTTTGAATGTGCAAAAGAATTTTGTAAAAAGGTAAATTATCTTGCTTTTGAAAATTTTTTGCCTTTTTGGTTTAATCCTTGTAAGGTTTTGGTAATTTTTGAAGCAGAATATTGGCTTATGCTTGTTTTTATGGCACGTATTTATAAGGCTAAGATTATTTTGCTTAATGCGAGAATATCTGATAAATCTTATCATTCTTATCAAAAATTTTCTTTTTTTTATAAAAAAATTTTTTCTTATATTGATGAAGTTTTTGCTCAAAGTGAATTAGATAAAGTAAGACTTGAAAGTTTGGGAGCTAAAAATGTTAAAATTTTTAAAAATATTAAGGCAAATTTAGAAATTAAAAATAATAAAATTTATACCAAACCTAAGGAAAAACTTATCATTTTTGCTAGTACTCATAAAGATGAAGAAGAGCTTTTACTTGATCATTTTAAACTAGAAGAAAATGAAAAACTCATTATCGCCCCACGACACCCTGAGCGTTTTAAAGAAGTTGAAAATTTACTTTTAAACAAAGGTTTAGAATTTGAAAAATTTAGTTCTTTAAAAGATGAAAATAAGAAATTTTCTAAAAAAATTTTACTTTTAGATACTTTAGGGGAGCTTGTAAATTTTTATGCAATTTCTGATGTTGTTGTGCTTGGAGGTTCTTTCATAGAAGGTATAGGAGGACATAATCCTATAGAAGTGGCATATTTTGACAATGTATTAATCAGCGGGAAATTTATTCACAATCAAAAGGCTTTGTTTGAAGAAGTAGAAAATGTATATTTTTGTGAAAATTTAAAAGATTTAAATGATAAAATCCATTATTTAAATTTAAAAGCTAAAATTTCCAAAAAAGAAAATTTAGATCTTATCATGCAAACTATACAAAAGGGAATTGATGCAAGAAAAAGCTTATAAACTCTTAGCTTTGCAAGAAAAAATTTCAAATCGTGAAGCTAAAGATTTGATTGATAAGGGTTGTGTTTTTTCACATGGAAAAAAAGTTGTGGTTGCTAGAGCTTTGATGAACGATAAGGCAAGATTTAATGTGATAAAAACCAAAAATCCTCAAATTATTTTTGAAGATGATAAGATTATTGCTATTAATAAACCTTACGCTTATGTGAGTGAAGACTTGGAGAAAAAATTTAATGCCAAGCTTTTAAATCGTTTAGACAAAGAAACAAGCGGTGTGATTTTGCTTTGCAAAGATGAAGATTTTAGAAAGCTTTGTATAGAAGAATTTAAAAAACACAGAGTTTATAAAAGTTATATTGCGGTTTTAGATGGGGTTTTGGCTGAAGAGGTTGAAGTGAATGAGCCTATTTTTACCATAAAAGCAAAATGTGGAGCATTAAGTAAAGTTTCAAAAGATGGTTTAAGTGCCTTAAGTATCATTACTCCTATTATGTTGCAGTCAAAAAAAACCTTAGCAAAAATAGTCATTCAAACAGGTAGAACTCATCAAATCAGAGCGCATGCTAAATTTATAAAACATGGCGTTGTAGGTGATGAAAAATATGCTAAAATTTCAAGCGATAGAATGTATTTACATAGTTATGAAATTAAAATTTTTGATTATTATTTTAAGGCTGAGCTAGATAATAGTTTTGCAAAAGTTGGCTTTGAGATAAAAAATTTAGATTTTTAAAGCCATTTAAGAAAAAATTTTGTATAATGCAAGGTTTAATTAAAAATTTTATAGAAAGGTGATAAAGTGTTTGAGTTAGTTAGCGAATCTTTTAAATCAGCGATTAATAAATTACGTTTTGTTGATGATGAAAAAGCACTTAAGAACGCTTTAGAAACCTTAAAAAAAGCTCTTTTAAAAGCAGATGTTCACCATAAGGTAACTAAAGAGCTTTTGACTTCGATAGAAGAAGATGTAAAGCAAAACGGAATAGGTCAAAAACAATTTTTAAATGCCATTAAAGTAAATTTAGAAAATATTTTAAGTGTCAATAGCAAAAATCAAGGTTTTGTTTTTGCTTCTAAACCCCCAACAGTAGTTCTAATGGCAGGTTTGCAAGGGGGCGGTAAGACTACAAGCACTATCAAACTTGCAAATTATTTAAAATTACGCAATAAAAAAGTTTTAGTTGCAGCTTGTGATTTACAGCGTTTAGCGGCAGTGGAGCAGCTAAGACAACTTTGTGAAGCTAATGAAATTGAACTTTTCTTCATAGAAAATGAAAAAGATCCTATTAGGGTTGCTAAAGAGGCTTTAAAAAAGGCTGAAAGTTCTATGGTGGATGTTTTGCTTGTGGATACTGCTGGGCGTTTGGCTATAGATGAGACTTTGATGAATGAATTAAAAGCAGTTAAGGATGTTTTAAATCCTGATGAGATTTTCTATGTTGCTGATGCAATGAGTGGTCAAGATGGGGTTAAGACTGCGGCTAGTTTTAATGAAGTTTTAGGTATCAGCGGGGTAATTTTATCAAAATTTGATGCAGATACTAAAGGTGGAGTAGCCTTAGGTATAGCAAAACAAATCGGTATTCCTTTAAGATTTATTGGTGTAGGTGAAAAAGTAGCAGATTTAGAAGTTTTTATACCAGATCGCATAGTAAGTCGTATCATGGGCGAGGGTGATTTGGCTACTTTAGCTGAAAAAACTGCTGCAGTGATTGATGAAAAAGAAGCTAAAAAACTCAATCAAAAAATCAAAAAAGGTGAATTTAATTTTAATGATTTTCTTAACCAAATGGAAAGTATTAAAAAATTAGGAAGTATGAAGTCTTTAATCGGTATGATACCAGGGCTTGGCGGAATGGCAAATGCGGTAAAAGATATAGATTTGGATAATTCTAAAGAGATTATACATATTAAGGCAATGATTTCTTCAATGACTCCAAAAGAAAGAGAAAATCCTGATTTGTTAAATAATGCTAGAAAACGTCGTATAGCAGAGGGAGCAGGTCTTTCTCAGGTAGAAGTCAATCGTTTTTTAAAACAATTTAGTAATGCAGCAAAACTTGCAAAAAGATTTTCAGGCAAAAAAGGAATGGAGAATTTGACACAAATGATGAGCCAAGCTAGAAGACAATTTTAAATTTTATTTATAAATACTTTTTATAGTATCTATAAATAAAATTTTTAATTTTTAAGGAGTATAAATGACAGTTATTAGACTTACAAGAATGGGTAGAACTAAAAGACCATTTTATCGTATTGTGGTTACAGACAGTAGAAAACGTCGCGATGGTGGTTGGATAGAAAGTATTGGATATTATAATCCTATGGTAGAACCTGAGGTAATTAAAGTTGATGCAGAGCGTTTAGCTTATTGGAAAAGTGTTGGTGCAAAACTTAGCGATAAAGTTGCTTCTATCACTAGCAAATAATCATGGTAGAGAATTTTCTTAGGGAATACGCAAAATTAATTGCAGATTATCCTGAACAGATTAACACTCAAAAAATTGAATTAAGTGAAAATTTTTTTGAGATTGTTCTTTTTGCACATAAGGTTGATACAGGTAAGCTTATAGGTAAAAATGGAAAAATGATCAATGCTATAAAAACCGTAATCTCTGCTTATAAGAGCAAGGATGCAAGTTCTTATAGGGTAACGGTAAAAGCACTTGAGTGAAAAAGATTTTGTTCAAGTTGCAAAACTTGGTAAAACTGTGGGTCTTAAGGGTTATGTAAAATTGCATAACCTGAGCGACTTTTCTTCTCAATTTAAAAAAGATGCTACCTTTTTTATAAAAAATACCAAAGAAATATTAAAGATTAAGCATTATAATGCAAGCAATTCTACTGTTTTATTTGAGAATTATGAAGATATAGAAAAAGCTAAAGAATTAACCAATCTTATTCTTTTTCAGAGTATCGAGAAAAGCAGACAAACTTGTAAATTAAAAAAAGATGAGTTTTTTTATTTTGATATTTTAGAGTGTGAAGTTTTTGAAGAAGATAAAAGATTAGGTAAAGTTGTTGATATCTTGGAAACTGGAGCTTCTTATTTATTTGAAATTCAAAGTGATGAAAAATGGGTGAATAAAAAATATTCTAAAATATTTTTTATTCCGTATCTAGATAAATTTGTTAAAAATATAGATATAGAAAAACGACAGATTTTTTGCACGCAAGATGCTTTTTTAATTTTAGAAAATTCATGAAATTTAGTTTCGTTTCTTTATTCCCTAATCTTATGGAATTTTACTTTCAGGATTCTATACTTGCAAGAGCAAAAGAAAAAAAACTTTTCAAACTTAATTTTTATAACCCAAGAGATTTTTCTAAAAATTCTTATCATAAAGTCGATGATTATAAAATAGGTGGTGGAGCTGGACTTTTGATGCAAGCTGAACCTATGTATGAGGTGTTAAAAAGTATTCAAGAAAAAAAAGAAAATCCCTATTTTATTTTTTTAAATCCAAGTGGTAAAACTTTTAATCAAAAAGACGCCAAACGCTTAAGTAAAAAAGAACACATAGTTTTTGTATGTGGGCGCTATGAAGGTATAGATGAAAGAGTGCTTGAAATTTTTGGGAATGAAGTTTTTAGCATAGGGGATTTTATTTTAACAGGAGGAGAATTACCTGCGCTTGTAATGTGTGATGCGATTTTAAGAAATGTTAACGGGGTTTTAGGGAATATGGAAAGTTTGGAAGAAGAAAGCTTTGAAAATAATTTACTCGAAGCACCTGCTTTTTCAAAACCTTTTATTTTTGAGAAAAAAAATCAAAAATTTTATACTCCTTCAGAGTTTTTAAAGGGTAATCACGCTAGAATTGCAAGTTTAAAAACTACTTTGGCGTCTTGCAAAACGAAATTTTTTCGTCCAGATTTATTTTTAGAGCATGAACGCAAAAAATAAGGGATTTTTATGAAAAATAAATATATAGAACAATTTGAAGCAAAACAAATTGAAGGTAAAAATGTTCCAGATTTTCGTGCTGGTGATACTTTAAAGCTTGCAATTCGTATCAAAGAAGGAGATAAAACAAGAATCCAAAATTTTGAGGGTATTTGTATTGCTAGAAGAGGTAATGGCGTAAGCGAAACTTTTATCGTACGTAAAATGGGTGCTAATAATGTTGGCGTTGAGAGAATTTTCCCTATTTATAGTGAGAGTTTGGAAAGTATTATTGTTTTGCGTCGTGGTCGTGTACGCCGTGCAAGATTATTCTACTTAAGAGACAGACGCGGTAAAGCAGCACGTATTAAAGAGCTTAAAAAATAATTTATAATTATTTTTTATTATAAGTCTAACAATTAAATAATTATAATTAATTTATAATTTTTATTATTTGATTTTAATTATTAATAATGCTCTTATATAATATTCCTTGTAAATATTATATAAGGAGAGAAAATGTTTTCTATTAAAAAAACTTTATTAATATTAGCAAGCGTGCCAATGTTTTTGAGTGCTACTGAATATCAATTAAGCACTCATGTCTTGGATATTACTTCTGGACAACCCGCTCCTAAAGTAAAAGTTGAGCTTTATAAGTTGGAAGCAAATCAACAGTGGAAAAAAGTAAGTGAAGAATTTACCGAAGAAAATGGTAGAATAGGGGATTTATTACCATATGAAAAAGCTGAAAATAGGGCTTTTGGAATTTATAAGCTTAAATTTTTTACAAAAGACTATTACACATCACACAAAATAAATACTTTTTATCCTTTTGTAGAGGTAAGTTTTGAGCTTTCTAAAGATCAAAAACATTATCATGTTCCAATAACCCTTTCTCCTTTTGGTTATTCAACTTATAGAGGAAGCTGATCAATAAAACGAAAGAAAAAACCATGTGGACTAAGAATTCTTGGAAAAACTATCCCATAAAACAGCAACCTATCTATCCAGATCAAGAGGAAATGAATAGAGTTTTAGCAAGACTTGAGAAACTTCCTCCTTTGGTTTTTGCTGGAGAAGTGAGAAATCTTCAAAAGTCTTTAGCAAGAGTTTGTAAAAAAGAAGCTTTTTTACTTCAAGGTGGAGATTGTGCTGAAAGCTTTGAAAATTTTGGCGCTGTAAATATCCGTGATATGTTTAAAATTTTACTTCAAATGGCTATAGTGCTTACATTTGCCGGTGGATGTCCTGTTGTAAAAATTGGTCGTATTGCAGGGCAGTTTGCCAAGCCAAGAAGTAGTGATTTTGAAGAGTTAAATGGTATAAGTCTTCCTAGTTATCGTGGTGATATTATTAATGGTTTTGAATTTAGCGAACAAGCACGCATTCCTGATCCACGTAGAATGCTTGAAGCTTATTATCAAAGTGCAACAACGCTAAATTTGTTGCGCGGATTTGCTAAGGGTGGTTTAGCAGATTTGCATGAAGTACATCGTTGGAATTTGGGCTTTTTAAAAAAGAGTGAACTCCATAAGCAATATACTAATATCAGTGAAAAAATTTCACAAGCTTTAGCTTTTATGGAAGCTTGTGGGATTAATACAAGTAATACCCCAAGTCTAAGAGAAGTTAGTGTTTATACTTCACATGAAGCTTTACTTTTGCCTTATGAAGAAGCTTTAACTAGAGTGGATAGTTTAAGTGGAGAAATTTACGATTGTTCAGCTCACATGCTTTGGATAGGTGAAAGAACAAGGGCGCTTGATGAAGCCCATGTACATTTTTTAAGAGGAGTAAAAAATCCTTTAGGGGTTAAAATAGGACCTAGTGCAAGTGTTGATGATATCATAGCTTTAGCAAATGTTTTAAATCCAAATAATGAAGAAGGAAGATTAAATATTATTATCCGCATGGGTGCAGATAAAATTATCAATAATTTGCCAAAAATTTTCTCCAAACTTAAAAGTGAAGGTTTAAATTTAGTATACAGCATAGATCCTATGCATGGAAATACAGTAAAAGCAGGTAATTTTAAAACACGTGAGTTTGATAAAATCATGCAAGAAGTGGGATCTTTTTTTGAGATTGCAATAAGCGAAGGGATTTATCCAGGTGGAGTGCATCTTGAAATGACCGGAAAAGATGTAACAGAATGCACAGGTGGTGCAAGCAATGTTACTGCTCAAAGCTTAGAAGATCGTTATGAGACTCAATGCGATCCAAGGCTTAATGCGGATCAAGCATTAGAGCTTGCTTTTTTAATTGCAGATTTAGTAAAAAAGGCTAGAAAATGAAACTTTATGGTATTAAAAATTGTAATTCTGTAAAGAAAGCTATGGATGCTTTAACACAAAAAGGTGTTGTATTTGATTTTATGGATATTAAAAAGATTAATCAAGATATTTTATACACATGGTTAAAACAAAAATCTTTTGAAGATCTTATCAATACTGCTGGATTAACTTCTAAAAAACTTGGTTTAAACAAAGAAAAAGTTAAAAGTTTAAATGAAAAAGAACTTGAGAAAATTGTATTAGAAAATCCAAGCTGTATTAAGCGTCCTATTATCGAGTATGAGCAAAACATATATATTGGCAAGGAATATGAGAAAATATTATGATAGAGTGTTTGATTACACTCTATTTTTTATTAATTGATTAATTTCATTTTGATATGGAAATCTTTCACTTTCGCAATTAATAAGTTGTGTTTTAGAGAAGATAACTTTTCCGTCTACTTCAACGATAAAATCACCTCTGTCGCCAATTTCAAATTCTACTTCAACATCTTTGAAATCGCTTTGTAGTTCTTCTGCAACCCTTGCAGCTTGTGGGCGATAATTTCAAAGATTGCAATAAGCAATTTTTACTTTCATCATTTCATCCTTTGAAAAGTTTATTTTATTTAAGATTAAAATCTTAAATTTTTATTATAGTTTATTTTGGCTGAATTTTTGCCTTTTTTGTAAAATTTAAGTTGAAATTTAGGGTCAATTTCTTTCAAATTCAGCGAGAAAAATTTATAATTTTTATCAAAATTAAAATAAGCCTTAAAAAACTAAAGGAAGAAAATGAGTCAATTTACACACTTGCATTTACATACAGAATATTCTTTGCTTGATGGAGCTAATAAGCTTAAAGAATTAGCTTTGACTTTAAAAGAGCAGGGTGCTACAAGTGTTGCTATGACAGATCATGGAAATATGTTTGGGGCAATTGATTTTTATCAAACAATGAAAGCACAAGGTTTAAAACCTATCATTGGTATGGAAGCGTATTTACATAATCACGATGAATTAGATGATAAAAGTTCTCGTCAGCGTTTTCACCTTTGTTTGTATGCAAAAAATGAGATCGGATATCAAAATTTAATGTATTTAAGTTCTCAAAGTTATATTAAAGGTTTGTATTATTATCCGCGTATCAATAAAAAGCTTTTAGAAAAATATAGCGAAGGTCTTATTTGTTCTTCTGCTTGCTTGCAAGGTGAAGTAAATTGGCACTTAAATACTTATAGTGAAAGAAATGTGCGTTTTGGTGCAAAAGGCTATGAAGCAGCAAAAGAAGCAGCATTATGGTATAAAAAAGTTTTTAAAGATGATTTTTATTTTGAAATCATGCGTCATGGTATAGGTGATCAAAGAATGATAGATGATGATATTATCAGACTTTCTAAAGAATTAAATATAAAAATCATTGCTACAAATGATACGCATTATACTTTTAAAGAAAGAGCGGCTGCCCATGAGGTTTTTATGTGTA
The DNA here is from genome assembly GCF_001762535.1 of Campylobacter sp. BCW_6889. NCBI lineage: Bacteria > Pseudomonadati > Campylobacterota > Epsilonproteobacteria > Campylobacterales > Campylobacteraceae > Campylobacter > Campylobacter sp. BCW_6889. The sequence continues at coordinate 79,221 of NZ_MJWZ01000019.1, forward strand.
TAGCTATGGGAAAAAAACTTAATGACCCTGATAGAATGCGTCATAGTGTGCATGAATTTTATGTTAAAAGCCCTGAGCAAATGAGTGAGCTTTTTGCAGATATTCCAGAAGCTATAGAAAATACACAAGAAATCGCGCAAAAATGTAATTTAGAGCTTAATCTTGGCAATCCCACTCCACCGAATTTCAAATTTACAAGAGAATATGCTAAAGATCATAATATTACCTTGCCTGAAGAAACAAAAGAATTTAGCTTTGATAATGATGACATAGTTTTTGAAGAGCTTTGTAAAAAGGGACTTGAAGAGAGATTAAAATTTATCGATGAAAGCAAGCATAAAGAATACAAACAAAGACTTGAGGTAGAAATTAATATCATTAAAAATATGAAATTTTCAGGTTATATGCTTATTGTTCATGATTTTATTAAAGTGGCTAAAGATAAAGGCATTCCAGTAGGTCCTGGAAGAGGATCAGCTGCAGGAAGTTTGGTTTCTTATTGTTTGAGGATTACGGATTTAGATCCTATTCCTTATAGTTTACTTTTTGAGCGTTTTTTAAATCCTGAGCGTGTGAGCATGCCTGATATTGATGTGGATTTTTGTCAAGACAGACGTGCTGAAGTGATTGATTATGTGATTGATAAATATGGAGCAGATAAGGTTGCACAGGTTATTACCTTTGGTAAGCTTTTAGCTAAAGGGGTGATTCGTGATGTGGCTAGAGTTTGTGATATGAGTATTCAAGATGCTGATGAGCTTGCTAAACTTGTGCCTGAAGAGCTTAAAATCACTCTTGATGCTGCTTATGAAAAAGAACCTAAAATCAAAGAATTTATTGATCGTCATCCTAAAGGTCCTGAAGTTTGGGAATATGCAAGAGCTTTAGAAGGATTAAATCGCAATGCGGGTATGCACGCAGCGGGTGTTGTAATTTCTAATGAAAGTTTATGGAAGAAAACTCCGCTTTTTAGACAAAGTAAAAATGATGAAAGACATTTGGTAACGCAGTATTCTAAAGATCATTTAGAAGATGTGGATTTGATAAAATTTGACTTTTTAGGTCTTAAAACCTTAACAGTAATCAATAATGCAATCAAGCTTATTAAAAAGCGTTATAATAAAGACATTATTTGGGAAACTATAGATGTAAATGATAGCAAAGTTTATAAAACCATACAAAGTGGAAATACTTTAGGGATTTTTCAAATCGAATCAGACGGTATGCAAAGCTTAAATGCACGCTTAAAACCAGAGCGTTTTGAAGATATCATTGCGGTTCTTGCGCTTTATCGTCCAGGCCCTATGGAATCAGGAATGCTTGATGATTTTATCGACAGAAAGCATGGTTTAAAAAGTATAGAATATCCTTTTGACAGTTTAGAAAAGGTTTTAGAGCCTACTTATGGGGTTATCGTTTATCAAGAACAGGTTATGCAAATTGTTCAAATTATAGGTGGCTTTTCTTTAGGAGGTGCTGATGTAGTGCGTCGTGCTATGGGTAAAAAAGATCCTGAAAAGATGAAAAAGCTTAAGACTGATTTTGCAGATGGAGCAGAAAAACAAGGATATGATAGAGCAAAAGCTGAGGATTTATGGGAGCTTATCGTAAAATTTGCAGGATATGGTTTTAATAAATCTCACTCTGCGGCTTATGCGTTGATTACTTTTCAAACAGCTTATTTAAAAACTTATTATCCTAGTGAATTTATGGCAGCGCTTTTAACAAGCGAAGAAAACAATGTGGATAAAATTGCTGTTTATATTGATGAGATGAAAAAAATGAATATTAAACTTTTACCTCCATCGATTAACAAAGCGATCCGTGAATTTAGTGCTTTAGAGCAAGATGGCAAGGATGCTATTATATACGGACTTGGGGCTATAAAAAGTGTGGGTATTCCTGCAGTTGAAAATTTACTTGAAGCAAGACAAGATGGAGAATTTAAGGATATTAATGATTTCTTAGGTAAGATAGATCCTACCAAAATAAACCGTAGAACATTAGAAAGTCTTATTAAGGCAGGGGCTTTTGATGAGTTTGGTTTTACTAGAAAAGCTTTGTTTGATAATATGGAAAATCTTAGCGAAGCATCGCGTAAAATGGCTGAAGTAAGAAAAAATGCTGCAAGTTCTCTTTTTGGTGAAGAGGAATTAACTTCAGGTGTTCAAGTAAATTTTACTCCCAAAAATGAAGAATTTGAAGTGATGGAAAAATTAGGATATGAAAAAGAAATTTTAGGAATTTATGTTTCAGGCCATCCTTTAGATCGATTTTATGAACAAATTAATGCCATAGATTATGTTAAAAGTTTAGATTTTGAAAGTTTAAAAAACAATGGAGAAATTTTAAGTATAGGTAAAATTGAAGATTTCAAATCCATGATGAGTAAAAATAATAAGCGTTATGGTAGAATTGAAATTTTGGATTATTATTCTTCGTTTGATGCTACTGTATTTGAAAGCAATGTAGAAGAAATAGAAAACATCATCAAAGATGAAAATTTAAAAAATAATGCCTATGGTTTTGTATTGGGATTTAAAGCTGAGGGAGGGGAGAAGCCTAGCTTTTTTTTAAAAGCAATTAAAGATTTACAAAGTCTTGAAGATGGCGAGATTAAAGCTATAAAAAAATTTGGAGCAAAAAAAGATTTCAAAAATAAAGAAGAAAATCATTTTACCGCAGAACCTAAGGAATTTGAAAAAAATATCATAGAGCTAGATTTGACAAGATTAAATAGAGAATTAATCTATGAAATTCATGAAATTGCTAGAAATGCACATAATCCTAATGAAAAAAATAATAAAAAACTTGTTTTAAAAGTTATTAGCGCGGGATCTTGCTTGCTTTATCATACAGATTTTATTATCTCTGATAGTATAGTAGAGGAAATTTCTAATAAATATGCTTAAGTAAGATTGTTCTTACTTAAGATTTTTAAATAAAATGCTTCCAAGTCTTACTAAGTTGGATCCGCATTTTATAGCAATTTCAAAATCATTACTCATCCCCATAGAGCAAATTTTAGCCCCATGTTTTTGAAGAATTTCATAAATTTTAAATGTAGTTTCAAAGCTTTTGATAATACTTTCTTTATCTTGGCTGTGTGATCCTATGCTCATTACGCCACAAAGATTTAGATTAGAGCATTCTTCTTGTATTTGTAAATATTCTTCTACAGCTTGATTTGGATCTAGACCGCTTTTGCTATTTTCATTTGCACTATTGATTTCTAATAAAGTATTTAATTTATAATCAAGTCTTTTGTCCATAGCTTTAGCTATTTTAATACCATTGCAAGAGTGCCATAATATAGGTTTTTGTTTGATTAAGAGATTAATTTTGTTGCTTTGTAGCATTCCTATAAAATGCCACTTTATGTCTAGTTTTTTTTCATCAAGATTTTCTTTTTTTTGTGCTAGAGCTTGGACTTGATTTTCTCCAAATTCTACTATACCTTGATCAAAAAGCTTTTCAATTATACTTGCATCGACATACTTGCTTGCGGCTACAAGACGAACGTTTTTGGTTTTTTCTAAAATTTGCTCTAAAGTCATTTTGATAAAGAAATAAGCCCTATTTAGGGCTTATATTATTGTAGTAAATTAGCAATTTTGCTTTGAAGCTGCATGTTGGATTGCGCAGCAATAAAAGCAGCAGCATTTTCTTTTAGATAATTGGCATTAAAATCATTAACATTTTTTGCCATATCATTATTTAGTAAATTATTTTCAGCTGCTTTTGAGTTGATGCTATTTTGAACACTTGCATTAATATTTGATGTGATGGCATTGATACCTGAGCCTATTTCACTTCTTAAACTTCCAAGTTGATCCATAAAATTTGTAATACTATCTTGATTATCTATGTTTAATCCACCTGTTGCTAATGGATTTAAATTTGTAGTTTCAGTTCCGCTACCTACTACAAAATTCATAGTTTGAAAGACATTTTTTCCATTATAAGTTGCATTATTAAAAGAATCATTGATGGATTCTTGTATGCGTGTTGCTTCTGTTCTTAGCATTCCTTTTTGAGAATCATTAAGTGCAGCATTGTTCATTTTTACTGAAAGTTCATTAAGTCTATCTGCGCTTTGAGAGATATTGGTAAGGCTAGCATCTGCAATTTGTAAAACCCCTATAGCATCATAAGCATTTGCGACACCTTGATCTATAGTACTTGATTGAGATCTTAAAGAATCAGCAATAGCTAAATTAGCACTATCAACTCCACTTATTGCGCGAACAGCTGCAATATTTTCTAAAGCTTTATCGCTAGCTTTTTGTGCATTATTTAAATAATAATTTTGTTGCATCATAGTTGCTTCAGAGATCATCATGGCCTACTCCTTCTCTTTCAGATTTATTTATATTTTATCATTTTTTTGCTATTTTAAAGCTTAAGAAATATAAAAAAACTTGCATTATCAAGATGATTTTAATCACCACTTCACTTGCATTATGGATACTGATAAATTCTTGAGTTTTTGTAGCGTTTTCTCCTAAGTTTTGGAGTTCAATTATGGTATTAGTAAAATAAAAAACAAATATTAAGCTTAAAATCAAAATAAGCAAACTCAGCATAAATTTTGAAAATTTTATTTGAAATTTTATTTCATCTTTTATAAGAGAATAAATTTCATATAAAAAATTAACCACTGAAACAAAAATCAGTAAATATCCCATTTTAATAAAAATTTGCGTCATCATTAAGCCACTTTGAAAATGGCTCAACACTCCTTCCCCTATAAGATTCTGAGGAAAAAAAATTGTTGGTGCAACAACTATTCCTAGTATGAGTTCAACCCCTATGATGGAGGCAAGTAAAAATAAATTAACAGCTTTCAAAAGTTTCTCCTTTTATTTTTTATCATAACGCATATTTGTAAATTTAGCTATAAAAGCACGATTATAACCTTGTTCATCTTTGAAAAAATCAACAATGAAATTATTTTGATATAAAATTTTTTCCAAAATTTTTTTTTGATCATAGCCAAATTCGCAAGCTAAAAATTTAACTTTTTTATCGAGGGAAAAATGTATGATTTCTTCTAAAATTTCATATCCTTTTTCTCCGCCAAATAAAGCTTCTTTGGGTTCTTTTTGTACCCAAATATCTATAGGATATGAATTTTTAATATAAGGTGGATTTGAAAAAATAAAATCATAATTTTCTTTAATTTGCTTAAAATTACAAAGTTTAAAGTCAATCAAGTGATCGACTTTGTGTAATTTGGCATTCTCTAAAGCTAATTCTAAGGCTTTAGGATTGATATCACAGGCTGTGATTTTTAACCCAAGTTCTTTGGCTAAAACAATGCTTAAAATTCCGCTTCCAAATCCTATTTCTAAAATCTTATTAAAAGTATTTTTTTTGCATAAATTTAAAATTTGAAAAAGTAAAATTTCACTATCATAACGAGGGATTAGAACGCCTTTTTTTATCTTAAATTCTAAGCCCCAAAAATCCACTTTTTCAAATATATATTCAAAAGGTTCTCCAGATTTAAAATGTCTTATAAGCTCAAAATAAGGTTTGTGATCTATTTCTATATCTTGGTTTAAAAATAACCAAGCTTTATCTTTTTTTAGATATTCACAGAGTATAAATACTGCTTCATTTTCATAACCTTTTAAGCTAGATTTAGCTTCTATAAGAGCATTTTTTATAGTCAAGAAAGAGCCTTGATTCTATCGCTAATACTTGGATGACTGAGATAAAAAAATGTATATATTTTACTTGTTTTGATAAAAGCTTTATTTTCTCTTGCTAGAGCTATCAACGCATTTTTCATATCTTCTTTGCTTGTAACTTTAGCTCCGTGTTGATCAGCTGCAAATTCATTTTTTCTACTTAAGGCATTAAGTATAGGAGAGATTAAAAAGCTAAAAATATTTGCAAAGATAAATAAAAGAGCAAATACACCGCCATTTACTCCTTCTAGATGACTTTCTAAGTAAACAAATTCAGGTAAATTTGCAAAAACAAAAAAAAGTAAAAACATAGTTATAGCACCGTTAAATAAAGCTTTGATAACATCCTTATGAACAAAATGTCCAAGCTCATGTCCTAAAACAGCTAAAAGTTCTCTTTCATTTAAAGCTTTTAATAATGTATCAAAAAGAACCACTCTTTTGCTTTTAAAAAGTCCACCAAAATAAGCATTTAAACGTTTATCTCTTTTGCTTGCATCAATAACATAAACCCCATTTGCATTAAACCCACATTGTTTCATTAAAGAGCTGATTTTTTTCAGCAAATTTTCATCGTTTAGTTTTTCCATTTTATTAAAAATAGGTGCTATCAAGGTAGGGTAAATAAGATTTATAATCACTATAATACAAAAGGCAAAAATAAAGGCCACAATCCACCAAAAAGTTCCAAAAAAATCATAGCAAAAAAGCAAAGCATAAAGGATTAAAAATCCAAATATTAAAGTTAAAATAAGACTTTTTACAGTGTCTTTGATAAAAAGTTTTACAGTCATATTTGAAAAACCATGGGCTTTATCTTTGATAAAACTTTCATAAATACTTAAAGGTAGATTTAAAATACTTGTGATTATTAAAAAAGATAATAAAAATAAAGTATTTTCAAAACGAGTGTTATTTGAGATAAGTAATTCTTTAAGATATAAAAATCCAAAACCTATCCATGCAATATTGATGATTAAATTATAAAAATTGGAAAATAGTTTAAATTTTTCATTTTCGATGGCAATGTCTGCTGCATTTTGATAGTCTTTTTCGCTTAAAATTTGAGCTTGTTTGTCTTTTTCTCTTTCTAAGAAACGAATTTGAGTATAGGAAATCCAAGATAAAAGTGCTGTGTAAAGACATAAAATTGCAATTAAAGTCATTATTTTTCCTTGATTAGTTTTTGCGAATTTTAGCTTAAAATAATGAAATAAAGTTAATAGCTTAAAATCTAAAATAATATTCTTTTCAACTAAGTTGATGTATATTTATAAAAAAGGATTAAAGAATGTTTTTTAAGAAAAAGATTTCACAAAAGCAAAAAGAAAAGCCTAAAATTCCAATCAATAATGTGATTTTAGATGACAGACTTTGTAAGTTTAAAAATAAAGTGCAAAAGATAAGCAAAGATGAAGCTTCGGCAAGTCTGCTTGCTAGACAATTAAGCAGACTTATCAGAGCTAATAAATTTTAATTTTGACATTTTTTCTTAGGGCGAAAAACCTTAATAACTTCATCATTTGCTTCTATATAAGCACCTTCTATTAAATCAATACAATAAGGTATAGCTGGAAAAACAGGCTCTAGACATTCTTTTATAGCTTTAGGATTTCCTGGTAAATTAATGATAAAAGATTTATTGCGAATTCCTGCGCTCTGTCTTGAAAGTATGGCTGTTGGGACATATTTTAAACTTTCTAAGCGCATAAGCTCTCCAAAACCTGGCATCATTTTATCACACACGGCTTCCGTGGCTTCTGGGGTTACATCACGAAGTGCTGGACCTGTACCTCCGCTTGTAACAATCAAATCGCATTTTTTTTCATCTGCTAGATAAAGTAATTTTTTAATGATCAAATCATAATCATCAGGGATTAATTCTTTATGATAAATAATATCATTTTTTATATATGAATTTAACACTCTTTCAATTTCAGCAGTAGCTTTATCTTCGTATATACCACTACTTGCTCTATCGCTTAGGGTTAAAATTCCTATGTTTATCGTATCCATTGTTCCTCCTTAATAAATTTTTATAACCATCCTTTTTTCTTGAAAACAACCAAAGGTAAAATGATAGAAATTACCATCACGCCAAGCACTATGGGATAAGCATAGTGAAGTTCAAGTTCTGGCATGAATTTAAAATTCATACCATAAATAGTTCCTATTAAAGTAGGAGGCATCATGGCAACAGTTGCAACGGTAAAAATTTTAATGATTTTGTTTTGTTCTATGTTGATTTGGCTAGCTAAAATGGTTTGAATATTGTCTAAGATATTAAGTTGCGAAACACTAAATTCAACCAAAGAATTTAAGTCTTTTAAAACTATAGTGAGATTTTGTTTTATATCTTTATCGATTTTATCGCTTTTTAGTAAAGAAGTCATAGCACGACGTTTATCAAATAAAGAATCTCTTACACGCATATTAAGCTCTTGTAAGCTTGAAATATCCTTTAGCATTTCATCATAACTATATTCATCTTTTTTTTCTAAAACACTTGTTCTTAAGCGTCTTGCTTCTTTATCTATCCATTCTAGTAAATCCGCATCTTTTTCAACGCGCACTTCAAACATTTTATCAATAATATCAAAACCATCTTCAAAATTCTTCGGACTAGCTAAAATCCTTGCTTGAATTTCTTCAAAAGTGCTAAATTCGTTATATCTTATAGTAAATAAGATATTTTTAGCTGTAGCAAAAGTAACAATTTCTGTGCGAAGCTTGATTAAATTCCTATCTTCTTCATCGCTTTTAAGATCTCTTACTAAAAAATGAGCATTGATGGTTATTGTCGCATTGTCTTCCCAATATTTTGCGCTAAGTTCTATTTCTTCTCTTTCTTCTTTTGTAGGAAACTCAAGATTAAATTCACTTGATATAAAAGCAATTTCCGCTGCACTTGGATGAAGTAAATCAATCCATAAAATATTTTGTGGTAGTTCTTGACTATCGAGATTAAAGTTGATTCTTTGAACTAAAGCATTTTGAGTTTTGATATAAACATAGAGCATAGTTATTCCTTATTTTTAACTTTAAAATTATACCTTGATTAGTTTAAAAATCTTTTGCAAATCAAAAACCAAATTTTCCACCTAAAGCTCTTAAACTAAGCTTTAATTTAAAATATCTTTAATCAGTTTTTGCAAATTCCTTTTTGTTTCTTCTTGTTCTTTTATGATAAAACATTTTGCTTTTGGCCAAAAATAACTTTTAGGATTTTCAAATTTTCCCCAACGCCAATCAAATCTAGGATGTAAAAGAACTATAGTAGGAATATCCATAGCTAAGCTTAAATGCGCTATAGCACTATCAATACTAAGCATACAGTCAATATCATATAAATAATTTAGAGTATCATTCCAATTTTCTATAAGCTTGCTTCTATCTTCTATTACCTTAGGCAATTCTTCTTTTAATTGCATTTGAAAAGAAATGATTTCATAATCTAAGTCTTTTAATACATCAAATAAAAATTCAAATTTTACATTTCTTAATAAATCAGAATTTTCAGCATTAGGAGTAGAGTAAAAAATACCAAGTTTTTTTCTTTTATTATGCGGTTTTTTCTGTGGCAATATAGGTGTTTTTAATCGTGAAATCTCATCAAGCTTAATATCAATAAAAAAAGGCAAAGAACAAATAGGAATAGCATAATCAAAATTTGTAGGTAGATTTTTTAAAACCTTTACATTTTTAAAAATATCATCATTTTGATTTAAAAATTTGATTTGATTTTTAAACATTTCATACATGGCACTTTGAGGAGCAAATAAAACCTTTGAAGCGATTTTGCAAAGTTTTTCTAAGCATCTTGCATACATTATAGTATCGCCAAAGCCTTGCTCGCAAAATACTAAAACTTCTTTATTTTTAAAAGCATCAACGCCAAATTTATTAAAAGCTTTTAGGCTTTCATTATAATGATAAGTAGAAAAAGTTTCATTATGAGCATAAAATAATCTGCTTTCATAATATTTCTTACCCTCTTCAAAATTATCATCCACTCCCATACGCATCAAAAGATAAGCCAAATCAAATTGATAGGTTGCATGAGAATCCAAACTAAGACATTTTTTATAAGCATAATAAGCTTCTTGATAGTTTGAATTAAATTCTAAGACCTTAGCATAGTTTTGCCAAAACTGTGCATGGTGTTGATTGGCTTCTTGTAGTGATTGAAAAAGTTCTAAAGAATCAGATATTCTAAAAAGCTTAAAAAGCAAGTATGCTTTTTGGGGTAAAATTTGATGAGTTAAAAAATCTTCTATTTTAGAAATAGTAAGATTTTCTTTGGTTTTACTATGAAGCCTATCTTCGAGTTTAATTAAATTAAGATTGGTTTGTTCAGCAATGATTCCTTTTTGTAGTTTATCAATCAAATCTTGCATAAAATGACACAAGTGCTCATGTGCATTTAATGCCTTGGTAAAATCATGTTTAAAATAAATTTCTGCATAATTTTTCCATAGATTAAGATTATACATATCTTTAGAAAGTAATTCTTTGAAAATTTGTTCAGATTCTTCTAGTTTATTACTCAGTTTATAAATAAAAGCCAATTCTAACTTAAGTTCATCTTCTAAATCATCTTTGCGAGTTAAAAGTGTTTGTAATAAATTCAAGGCTTCATCAAGTCTTAAATTTTCAATATAGCTTTTAGCAAGTATAAGACCATTAAAACTTGTAGGATTTAAAGAAAAAAGCTCTTGAGCATAATATAAAGCTTTTTGAAAAAGAGAAAGTTTATAAGAAGAAAGCGTAGCAAATTCTAAAGCAAATTTTGGACTTTCTTTTAAAAATTGCTCACTCAAGTTTAAACATTTTTCATAATTAGCATTAAAATAATAATAATGAATTTTATCAAACATATTTTTCCTTGATAGTTACATTAAAATCTAATATTATCTTATAAGTTGCATAAAAAGATAATTATATTTTTATAAAATTAAATAATAAAACAAAAATAAAAAAATAAATACAATAAAAACATCCATCCTAATAATTTTAAAATTATCAGGATGAAATTTTTAACAAGTAGGAGAGT
>NZ_MJWZ01000020.1:0-7629 GCF_001762535.1 Campylobacter sp. BCW_6889
TGTAGCATTAGCACAACTCGCTAAGAAAGAAATAGTAGCTAAAGATAAAACTATCTTTTTAGAATTTAAACAGGGTTCTTTAATCCCCCCCCCCCGTAGACACCTTACTTGAAATAATATTTTTACTCAAATATTTTTCTCCTTCCTTATTTAAAATGATTTATTTTGAAATTAATTTCATATTATTTATTTTTTAATAATAATATAAAATATAAAAATAAAATAGCGGAATAATAAAATATTTAAACTTAAAGTATAATTAAATACTGATTATTATATAAAATAAAATTTCAATTTAAATTTTATTTTATATAAAAAATTGATTTAATGAGAGTAAATTTGTATGAAATGTTATTTTACAAAACGCAACGAAGATTTAAGTTGTATAAGCGTGAATTTTCACGCTTACTCTAGTTCATATTTTTTGATCAAAGTATTGTAAAATCCATTGGTTTTTGTCTCATCTATACCTTTGTCAAAAATTTTTACCAATTCTTTTTGTTTGTTTTTATCAAAAGCAAAGCTAAAGCCTTCTCCACCATCCATTTCTTGGTAAAAACTTACCAATTCTGGATTTTCAGCTAAAAAACCTTTAGCAGTATCTTCATCTGCGATAATAGCATCAATTTTGTTGTTTTTTAGTGCTAAAACAGCAATATTTAAATCTTTATTACTTTGCACTTGTGCATTTTTGATAGCTTTTGCAGTATTTTCTTGTAAAGTTCCTAGTTGAACTCCTATTTTTTTACCTTCTAAATCATTTTTTGTTTGAAGTAAATTGTTACTTTTTAGTTTAAGATAAAGATTTTTACTCATATAGTAAGGTTTAGTAAAATCAACACTCTGTCTTCTTTCATCCGTTGCACTCATAGCCGAGGCAATCATATCAATTTTACCAGCTTTTAAAGCAGGTATTAGCCCATCGAAATTGGTTTCAACCCAAACAATTTTAATACCATTTTTTTTGGCGATCTCTTCTACTAGATCCGTATCAAAACCTGTAAGTTTTGAATTTTCTTTATAGTTAAAAGGTTTATAGTTTGGGGCGGTTCCAACCTTTAATTCTACGCTTGCATTTGTTTCTTTGTTTTTAGAATCATTGCAAGCGTTTAAAAATAAGCCAATCAAGGCAACTAAAACAACACTAAATATTTTTTTCATTTTCTTCCTTTGATATAAAATGTTTTAAAATTATACTTATTTTAAATTTATATTTAATTAAGTCTGATTGCTTTTTACAATGTTTAAAAGTAAGTAATCCTTGGTATATTATTTATACAAATTTCAAAAAACCCATCAAATACTTATATAAATACTTACACAAATATTTATACTATTTAATCCTTTATTTAATCCCCTTTTAAGTTTAATTGGTTATACTTTCATTTCCTTTTTTTGAAAAAAGGACTTAAAATCTTTTAAATTATAAAGTTTCACTAACTGAGTAGATTTTATAAATTAACTTTATTTTAGATTTTTTAAGTTTTTAAATTATTTGAGTTTTTAACTTTCTTAATTTTTTAATTTAAAACTAAAAAGCTTTTTTATAAATCTTGTTTTTAATTTAAAAACTTTTCTTTTAAAAATGATTTTTTGTTTTGTTCTTTTAACTTAGTATTGTTATTCAAATCTTATTAGTCAATCTTTGAAATCTAAATAAGTGATCGATTGAGCCAGAAAGATTTAGGCATAAGCAATTATGTAAAATCTATTCAATCTAATTTAAAAAGATTAAAAGCTTTTCTTTTAATCTTTTATAACTTTTTCTTTGAAGAAAAAGATTAAACTATCTATAAAAGTAATAAGGTTTATCTCTTTAATGTAATCTAAGTAGTTTATCTATATTAGGTTGGCGGGGTAGGCCTTTAGCTTGCTTCTTAGTCAAGGCTTTGCCTTGATGCTAAAGAAGGTTTATTATGGAGAGTTTGATCCTGGCTCAGAGTGAACGCTGGCGGCGTGCCTAATACATGCAAGTCGAACGATGAAGCTTCTAGCTTGCTAGAAGTGGATTAGTGGCGCACGGGTGAGTAAGGTATAGTTAATCTGCCCTACACAAGAGGACAACAGTTGGAAACGACTGCTAATACTCTATACTCCTGCTTAACACAAGTTGAGTAGGGAAAGTTTTTCGGTGTAGGATGAGACTATATAGTATCAGCTAGTTGGTAAGGTAATGGCTTACCAAGGCTATGACGCTTAACTGGTCTGAGAGGATGATCAGTCACACTGGAACTGAGACACGGTCCAGACTCCTACGGGAGGCAGCAGTAGGGAATATTGCGCAATGGGGGAAACCCTGACGCAGCAACGCCGCGTGGAGGATGACACTTTTCGGAGCGTAAACTCCTTTTCTTAGGGAAGAATTCTGACGGTACCTAAGGAATAAGCACCGGCTAACTCCGTGCCAGCAGCCGCGGTAATACGGAGGGTGCAAGCGTTACTCGGAATCACTGGGCGTAAAGGGCGCGTAGGCGGATTATCAAGTCTCTTGTGAAATCTAATGGCTTAACCATTAAACTGCTTGGGAAACTGATAGTCTAGAGTGAGGGAGAGGCAGATGGAATTGGTGGTGTAGGGGTAAAATCCGTAGATATCACCAAGAATACCCATTGCGAAGGCGATCTGCTGGAACTCAACTGACGCTAAGGCGCGAAAGCGTGGGGAGCAAACAGGATTAGATACCCTGGTAGTCCACGCCCTAAACGATGTACACTAGTTGTTGGGATGCTAGTCATCTCAGTAATGCAGCTAACGCATTAAGTGTACCGCCTGGGGAGTACGGTCGCAAGATTAAAACTCAAAGGAATAGACGGGGACCCGCACAAGCGGTGGAGCATGTGGTTTAATTCGAAGATACGCGAAGAACCTTACCTGGGCTTGATATCCTAAGAACCTTATAGAGATATGAGGGTGCTAGCTTGCTAGAACTTAGAGACAGGTGCTGCACGGCTGTCGTCAGCTCGTGTCGTGAGATGTTGGGTTAAGTCCCGCAACGAGCGCAACCCACGTATTTAGTTGCTAACGGTTCGGCCGAGCACTCTAAATAGACTGCCTTCGTAAGGAGGAGGAAGGTGTGGACGACGTCAAGTCATCATGGCCCTTATGCCCAGGGCGACACACGTGCTACAATGGCATATACAATGAGACGCAATACCGCGAGGTGGAGCAAATCTATAAAATATGTCCCAGTTCGGATTGTTCTCTGCAACTCGAGAGCATGAAGCCGGAATCGCTAGTAATCGTAGATCAGCCATGCTACGGTGAATACGTTCCCGGGTCTTGTACTCACCGCCCGTCACACCATGGGAGTTGATTTCACTCGAAGCCGGAATACTAAACTAGTTACCGTCCACAGTGGAATCAGCGACTGGGGTGAAGTCGTAACAAGGTAACCGTAGGAGAACCTGCGGTTGGATCACCTCCTTTCTAGAGTACAAAGTAATAAGTCTCACCACTATTACTTCAAATATATAAACTCAATTGATTCTTGTTTAGATTTCAAAGATTGATGATAAAGCTAATTGTTTATGGGGAATTAGCTCAGCTGGGAGAGCGCCTGCTTTGCACGCAGGAGGTCAGCGGTTCGATCCCGCTATTCTCCACCATTTATTAAGGGCCTATAGCTCAGCTGGTTAGAGTGCACCCCTGATAAGGGTGAGGTCACAAGTTCAAGTCTTGTTAGGCCCACCATAAAAAAGATTTGAATAAAAAAGCTTTAAAATCTAAAGCAAGTATATAAAGTAGATTAAATATAAAATATAAACTCTATACTTAGATTTATTTTTTTATCTTTAACTATAAAAGAATATACTTTAATAGATATAAGTAGCATATACATTATGTATTTATATTTATAATGATTATATTAATATATATACTTCCTTTAGGTTTTAAACCTAAATGTTCTTTTTAATTATCATTGTTAAGAGTCACAAGCAAGTTTTAATAAAAACAATTTTACAGGACTTGTTAAAGGATAAAACCTATTTATCTTTTCTTTGGTTTAACTTATATCTTTTAATTATCTTTATCTTTAAAATAAAGAGAATATTAGATTTAAGATTTATAAATTAAAGACAAGTTTCAAACTCACAGCTTAGTTAAGACTAAATCATTTAGTTTCTATATTAAGGTTTGAATGCTTTCCGTCTTAAGATAAAGAAGTCTTATCATAAAAACTTTAACAAGGAAGTGATGCGTTTTAGAATCAATAAAAAAGGTAGAAGTTAGGTTATATCTAACTTTTATGCAAATTGTTTTTTTAGTGATTAAGAATTGAAGCTTTATCTACATTAATTTTTTAATGAATGTTTAGTTTATTTCGTTTTAAGCCTAATATCTTTTAGGTTGGCGGGGTAGGCCTTTAGCTTTGGTTCTTTAAGATGAGCTTTGCTCATCTGCTAAAAGAACATCAAAAGGTAAGCTACTAAGAGCGAATGGTGGATGCCTTGACTGGTAAAGGCGATGAAGGACGTACTAGACTGCGATAAGCTACGGGGAGCTGTCAAGAAGCTTTGATCCGTAGATTTCCGAATGGGGCAACCCAATGTATAGAGATATACATTACCTATATAGGAGCGAACGAGGGGAATTGAAACATCTTAGTACCCTCAGGAAAAGAAATCAATAGAGATTGCGTCAGTAGCGGCGAGCGAAAGCGCAAGAGGGCAAACCCAGTGCTTGCACTGGGGGTTGTAGGACTGCAATGTGCAAGAGCTGAGTTTAGCAGAACATTCTGGAAAGTATAGCCATAGAGGGTGATAGTCCCGTATGCGAAAAACAAAGCTTAGCTAGCAGTATCCTGAGTAGGGCGGGACACGAGGAATCCTGTCTGAATCCGGGTCGACCACGATCCAACCCTAAATACTAATACCAGATCGATAGTGCACAAGTACCGTGAGGGAAAGGTGAAAAGAACTGAGGTGATCAGAGTGAAATAGAACCTGAAACCATTTGCTTACAATCATTCAGAGCACTATGTAGCAATACAGTGTGATGGACTGCCTTTTGCATAATGAGCCTGCGAGTTGTGGTGTCTGGCAAGGTTAAGCAAACGCGAAGCCGTAGCGAAAGCGAGTCTGAATAGGGCGCTTAGTCAGATGCTGCAGACCCGAAACGAAGTGATCTATCCATGAGCAAGTTGAAGCTAGTGTAAGAACTAGTGGAGGACTGAACCCATAGGCGTTGAAAAGCCCCGGGATGACTTGTGGATAGGGGTGAAAGGCCAATCAAACTTCGTGATAGCTGGTTCTCTCCGAAATATATTTAGGTATAGCGTTGTGTCGTAATATAAGGGGGTAGAGCACTGAATGGGCTAGGGCATACACCAATGTACCAAACCCTATCAAACTCCGAATACCTTATATGTAATCACAGCAGTCAGGCGGCGAGTGATAAAATCCGTCGTCAAGAGGGAAACAACCCAGACTACCAGCTAAGGTCCCTAAATCTTACTTAAGTGGAAAACGATGTGAAGTTACTTAAACAACCAGGAGGTTGGCTTAGAAGCAGCCATCCTTTAAAGAAAGCGTAATAGCTCACTGGTCTAGTGATTTTGCGCGGAAAATATAACGGGGCTAAAGTAAGTACCGAAGCTGTAGACTTGCACACAACTTAGATTATTTAAGTTTAGAATATAAAAAACTAAGTTATATGTTTTAAGTTATATTTTTACTGATTTTTATAGAGTAAAGATAGAAACAAAACTTAGTAAAATCAGTAAAAATATTCTTGGTTTAAAGTTTAAGTAGTTTAAGTTGTGTGCAAGTGGTAGGAGAGCGTTCTATTTGCGTCGAAGGTATACCGGTAAGGAGTGCTGGAGCGAATAGAAGTGAGCATGCAGGCATGAGTAGCGATAATTAATGTGAGAATCATTAACGCCGTAAACCCAAGGTTTCCTACGCGATGCTCGTCATCGTAGGGTTAGTCGGGTCCTAAGTCGAGTCCGAAAGGGGTAGACGATGGCAAATTGGTTAATATTCCAATACCAACATTAGTGTGCGATGGAAGGACGCTTAGGGCTAAGGGGGCTAGCGGATGGAAGTGCTAGTCTAAGGTCGTAGGAGCTTATATAGGCAAATCCGTATAAGAACACTCCGAGAACTGAAAGGCTTTTTGAAGTCTTCGGATGGATAGAAGAACCCCTGATGCCGTCGAGCCAAGAAAAGTTTCTAAGTTTAGCTAATGTTGCCCGTACCGTAAACCGACACAGGTGGGTGGGATGAGTATTCTAAGGCGCGTGGAAGAACTCTCTTTAAGGAACTCTGCAAAATAGCACCGTATCTTCGGTATAAGGTGTGGTTAGCTTCGTACTAGGATTTACTCCGAAAGCGAAGAAACTTACAACAAAGAGTCCCTCCCGACTGTTTACCAAAAACACAGCACTCTGCTAACTCGTAAGAGGATGTATAGGGTGTGACGCCTGCCCGGTGCTCGAAGGTTAATTGATGGGGTTAGCATTAGCGAAGCTCTTGATCGAAGCCCGAGTAAACGGCGGCCGTAACTATAACGGTCCTAAGGTAGCGAAATTCCTTGTCGGTTAAATACCGACCTGCATGAATGGCGTAACGAGATGGGAGCTGTCTCAAAGAGGGATCCAGTGAAATTGTAGTGGAGGTGAAAATTCCTCCTACCCGCGGCAAGACGGAAAGACCCCGTGGACCTTTACTACAGCTTGACACTGCTACTTGGATAAGAATGTGCAGGATAGGTGGGAGGCTTTGAGTATATGACGCCAGTTGTATATGAGCCGTTGTTGAGATACCACTCTTTCTTATTTGGGTAGCTAACCAGCTTGAGTTATCCTCAAGTGGGACAATGTCTGGTGGGTAGTTTGACTGGGGCGGTCGCCTCCCAAATAATAACGGAGGCTTACAAAGGTTGGCTCAGAACGGTTGGAAATCGTTCGTAGAGTATAAAGGTATAAGCCAGCTTAACTGCAAGACATACAAGTCAAGCAGAGACGAAAGTCGGTCTTAGTGATCCGGTGGTTCTGTGTGGAAGGGCCATCGCTCAAAGGATAAAAGGTACCCCGGGGATAACAGGCTGATCTCCCCCAAGAGCTCACATCGACGGGGAGGTTTGGCACCTCGATGTCGGCTCATCGCATCCTGGGGCTGGAGCAGGTCCCAAGGGTATGGCTGTTCGCCATTTAAAGCGGTACGCGAGCTGGGTTCAGAACGTCGTGAGACAGTTCGGTCCCTATCTGCCGTGGGCGTAAGAAGATTGAAGAGATTTGACCCTAGTACGAGAGGACCGGGTTGAACAAACCACTGGTGTAGCTGTTGTTCTGCCAAGAGCATCGCAGCGTAGCTAAGTTTGGAAAGGATAAACGCTGAAAGCATCTAAGCGTGAAGCCAACTCTAAGATGAATCTTCTCTAAGCTCTCTAGAAGACTACTAGTTTGATAGGCTGGGTGTGTAATGGATGAAAGTCCTTTAGCTGACCAGTACTAATAGAGCGTTTGGCTTATCTTTAATAAAGCATCACTTCCTTGTTAAGGTTTTTAAGAAGACTTTGAATATAGATAATATTTAGAGTTTCATAGAAATCTTTCAAGTAGAGTTTGTATTAGAACTTGCTCTTAACATTGTTTTTTAAGTATTCTATATAAAAACTTATCAAAGATAA
>NZ_MJWZ01000021.1:0-760 GCF_001762535.1 Campylobacter sp. BCW_6889
CTATTTTATTTTTATATTTTATATTATTATTAAAAAATAAATAATATGAAATTAATTTCAAAATAAATCATTTTAAATAAGGAAGGAGAAAAATATTTGAGTAAAAATATTATTTCAAGTAAGGTGTCTACGGGGGGGGGGGATTAAAGAACCCTGTTTAAATTCTAAAAAGATAGTTTTATCTTTAGCTACTATTTCTTTCTTAGCGAGTTGTGCTAATGCTACACTTACTCCTGAAATAAAAACTTATGATGAAGCAAATAAAAATACTAAAGCTAGATCAGCAAGTGTTTATGCTCCTCAAGCTAGGATTAATACGACTGTAAGTAGTTCAGAAACTAGCACAATCAACATTACCGATCAGGGACCACATACCATAATAATTCAATCAAATGGAACTCTAGGTAGTATAGGCAATACAGATAGAATCATCTATGCTCATGCTAGTGGTAGCAATATCCTCACTCTTACCAATCTTACCAATAAAGGAACTATTAACGGTAAGGTAGCTGTAGAACATGATAACAATTTTAAAGGAACCATCACTGTTAACACCTTTGAAAATACAGGTCAAATCAATGGTCAAATTTACATGGGAATTTGGGGAGGTAACTCAGGAACTCTCACTGTGGATAAATTCGAAAATAGTGGGACTATAGTAGGCTCTAACGACCGAGGAGTACTTTTCGAAGGAAAAAATACTAATATACAAAGCTTTGTTAATAGTGGTTTAATTAGTGGGAGCGAAGGTGTAACAATG
>NZ_MJWZ01000022.1:0-371 GCF_001762535.1 Campylobacter sp. BCW_6889
CAAGATGGCGCAGCGGACGGGGCTCGAACCCGCGACCTCCGCCGTGACAGGGCGGCATTCTAACCAGCTGAACTACCGCTGCATCCAAAGTAAAGAAGTAGAGATTATAAAACCTATTTATGATTTTATAAAATGGTGGTCACTATAAGACTCGAACTTATGACATCCACCTTGTAAGGGTGGCGCTCTACCAACTGAGCTAAGCGACCTATAATTGGCGACCCCTAGAGGATTTGAACCTCTGTTTCCACACAGAGAGAGTGTTGTCCTGGGCCACTAGACGAAAGGGTCATAACCCTAACAATAAAAATGGTGTCCCGTGTTGGATTCGAACCAACGGCCCCCTCCTTAAAAGGGAGATGCTCTACCGG